>JBDTTK010000420.1:0-4638 GCA_039930685.1 Bryobacteraceae bacterium
GTCCACGATTGGGCTGCGCGCATACCCGTCGCCCTGTCCGCCGTACTGCTCTGCTGGCTGACGGCGCGGTTCGGCGCGTGGGCGTTCGGATCCCTCGCGGGACTCTACTCCGGCCTCGCGCTCGCCACCAGCATGGGCCTCTGGCTCTTCACACGTATCCAGATCCCGGACGTCACCGTCACGCTTACCATCGCCCTGTCGATGTGGGCCTTTCTCCGCGCCCTCGATGACGACGAACCGCATCCGCGAATCTGGGCCGCGGTCTGCGCCGCCGCGATCGGCACAGGACTCCTTCTCAAGGGCCTGATCGCCGCCGTGTTCCCCGTGGCCGGTGCCCTCCTCTTTCTACTGGTCGAGCGGCGCCTGTTCGACCGGACCACCTGGCGGCGGCTGCATCCGTTTACCGGTCTCCTGATCGCCCTCGCGATAGCGGCTCCGTGGCACATCCTCGCTGCCATCCGGAACCCGCCGATCTGGGAGTTCACCATGGTCAGCGCACCCGGCAATTGGCACGGCTTCTTCTGGTTCTACTTCATGAACGAGCACGTGCTCCGGTTCCTGAACCTGCGCTTCCCCCGCGACTACAACACGGTCCCGCGCGCTCTGTTCTGGCTGCTCCACCTCGCATGGCTGTTCCCGTTCAGCGTCTTTCTACCGGCCGCCTTCACGCAATCCTTTCGCGGAACCGGACGCGCCGCGCGGGTCCGAATGCTAGCCATCTGCTGGACCGGCTTTCTGCTTACGTTCTTCACGTTTTCGTCGACGCAGGAATACTACTCAATGCCCTGCTATCCGGCGCTCGCGCTGCTGCTAGGCTCCGCCATCGCCTCGCAGCATCCCTGGTTGCGCGGCGGGCGAATGTCCCTCGGCGTGGTAACGGGCCTCGCCGCGCTCGCCTGCTTTGGGCTCCTCTCCCAGGTCTGGAACCTGCCCGCGCCCGGCGACATCTCGCGCGCACTCGACCATCATCCGGACGTCTACACGCTGTCGCTCGGCCACATGGGCGACCTCACCATCGCGTCCTTCGCCTACCTCAGGCCACCGCTCGCGCTCGCCGGACTCGCCTTCCTGATCGGCGCGATCACGTCTTGGCGG
The DNA here is from genome assembly GCA_039930685.1 of Bryobacteraceae bacterium. GTDB lineage: Bacteria > Acidobacteriota > Terriglobia > Bryobacterales > Bryobacteraceae > JBBQWZ01. The sequence goes on from JBDTTK010000420.1 coordinate 1,096, forward strand.
CCCCGCCTGGCGATCGCGGGTATGACGGTCATGATGGTGATGTTCCTCCACGCCGCGCGCTTCGCGCTCACGGACTTCGATCCCTACCTGGCGTCCCGTCCGCTGGCGGAGTCCCTCAAACACCAACCGCCGGGCGACCTCATCGTCGACGACCAGTACTACACTTTCTCGTCCGTCTTCTTCTACGCGGATCTCGCCAACGGACCCGCGGACCCTGCCCCGCGCCGCCGCGCGTGGTTGTTGAATGGCCGAGTCAACAACCTCGAATACGGGTCGAACGCGCCAGGCGCACCGGCGGTGTTCCTTTCTGACCCGGACTTCGTCAAACGCTGGGCCTCCGGAGACCGTTATTATTTGATGTGCGAGAAGCCGCAAGTCGAGCGGTTCGAAAAGCTCATCGGCAAGGACCAGTTGTCAGTGGTCGCGGAGAGCGGGGGTAAGTTTCTCTTCAGTAATCAGCGGTAACGGATGCGAATTGGAATCGACGCCTCGGCGATGCTCGTCCGCAGCGCCGGCGTCAAGAACTATGTGTGGAACTGGTCACGGGCGTTGGTCGAGTCAGACGTCGACCTATACCTGTATCCGTTTCTGCGCCGCGACCTCTCGCTGAATCACGAACGCTCGCCGCTCTCTGCGTTGGCTACAACTCTGAGGCTGGGGCTGCTTCACGCGGGCCACCTGCTCGGCTCGGTCGTCGATTGGACGGCTCCGGCGTGTGACGTCTTCCATGCCTCGAATCAAATGATCCACTGGCCCAAGCGGGCGAAACTGACGGCGACACTCCACGACTTCACCTGCTGGCGGCTACCGGAACTGCACACGCGCGGGAACATCGGCGCCGATCGAAACTACGCCGACCACATCCTGCGGCGCGCCGACGGATTGATCGCCGTTTCGGAGAGTACGCGCCGCGATGCCATCGAACTGCTCGGCATCCGGCCGGAACGCGTCACGACAATCCTGTCCGGCGTGGACGAGCGGTTCTTCGATGCGCCGCCGCTGGTCCGCAAAAAGCCGTATGCCCTCTATGTCGGAACGATCGAACCGCGCAAGAACGTCGAAACGCTGCTCGATGCATGGAATACTCTCGACGCCGGTCTTCGCGAGACCTACGACTTGGTCATTGCAGGGCCGATGGGCTGGGCGAGCGCCGAGACACAACATCGCGTCAGGACAGAAGCGCAGTATCTCGGCTACGTGGAAGAAGCAGAACTGCCGGCGCTCACGGCGGGCGCGTGCGTGTTCGTCTATCCGTCGTTATACGAAGGATTTGGTTTTCCAGTGGCACAGGCGATGGCGGCGGGCGTGCCAGTGATCACGTCGAACGTGTCTTCCTTACCAGAGGTTATGGGGAGCGGCGGCATCCTGGTCGAACCGAAGAGCGTCGCGCAATTGTCTACTGCGTTGATCCGCCTTCTCGAGGATTCTGAACACCGCCGGTTATTGGCTAAGCGGGCGCGCGAAGAGGCGGAACGCTTTCACTGGTCCCGCTGCGCGTCGGATTCCGTCGCCTTCTTCGAGCGGACTATTTCTTTCTAGGCTTTTCGAGCTTGCCGTCCGGCCTCACGCCTTCCAGCGGCGGATTCGCGATTGCGAAGTCCCAGACCTGCAATTTCACTTTGCCGTCGTCGTATTGAATGATGGCGTATTCGCCCGGATCCATCGGTTTCTGCGGCCAGAGCTTAAACAGCCCCTCGCCCACTTGCCGGCGGAACATCTCGACCGGCGTGCGATCCTCCATATACTCGTTCGTCACCGGAATGATGGCGACACGCTCGACGATCCTGACCTTCTTCTCAGGCGTCAGCTTGACGATCGCGAACGGCTCCTCGGTTTCGACCCGCAAGTAGAACTCCGGCCTCCCGGGAGGAACATGCACCTCCGACGCGGTTCCGTCGATCTCGACCGTGGCCTTGCCAGGTACGAGAGGCAGCGGCGACATGACTTTGAGGATTTGCCGCTTCTTGCTGGTGTTGACCTTCATTTCGGCGGGTTTCAGCGCCTGCAGTCCGGTGCTTCTCACCCAGTAAACCCCGACCTCTTTTGGAACGCTCGCGACTTCTTTGGCCGCTTCCTCCTCGGCGCGGTCTTCCTCCGCGGATTCGGCGGCGTCCCGCTTCTTATCCGCTTCGACTTGCGCCTGCACCGCTTTCGTCTTCTTTAAGTCGACTAGTTCGAGCGGTATCTCCTCCCAGTCGCCTCGCTCGGTCGAGTAGTAACGGACCCGGTCGGCAAGGACTTCATACTCCCGGACCCGCTGGGTTCCGCCGTCCTTCAGATACAGTCGGATATCGGCCGCCGCCAGCGTGACCACGAGAGCGAGCATCGCGACGAGAATACGCATACTCCAATTTTGACGCATGAGAGACTGGAGAGGTTATGAGATATCGGAAGCTGGGACGAACTGGAATTGAAGTCAGCGAGATAGGCTATGGCGCCTGGGGCATCGGCGGAGCGTTATGGCGCGGCAATGACGACGAGGAATCCCGCGTCTCGCTGCGCCGGGCGATCGAGTTGGGTTGTAACTTTATCGACACGGCGCTTGCGTACGGGGATGGACATAGCGAACAACTAGTCGGTGAGATTGTGCGCGAGGCGCCGGGCAAGGTCTGGGTAGCGACCAAGATTCCGCCAAAGAACTTGCGTTGGCCAGCAGTTCCGGGCGTTGCGATTGGCGAGGTCTTTCCGTACGACTACGCCGTCAAATGCACGGAGACAAGCCTCCGCAATCTGAAGGCGGAGACGATCGATCTCCAACAGTTTCACGTCTGGAATCCGGAGTGGATCGCGAGCGACGAATGGCGGCGCGCCATCGAGGATCTGAAGAAGGCCGGCAAGGTTCGCCACTTCGGGATCTCGATCAACGACCATCAACCGGACTCCGCGCTGGAAGCGATCCGTACAGGGTTGATCGACACAGTGCAGGTCATCTACAACATCTTTGATCAGACTCCGGAAGTGACTCTCTTCCCGCTTTGCATCGAACACAACATCGGCGTCCTCGCGCGGGTTCCGCTCGATGAGGGCGCGCTAACGGGTTCGATCACCGCGGATTCCAAATTCGAAGACGATGAATTCCGCGGACGCTATTTCAAAGGCGACCGCAAACAGCAGGTAGTACAGCATGTTGACGCCTTGAAGAAGGACCTCGAAGGCGTGGAAGGGACACTCGCGGAAATCGCTCTGCGATTCTGCCTTTCGGCGCCCGCCGTCTCAACGGTAATTCCGGGAATGCGCAAAACGCGGAACGTCGAGAGCAGCTGCGGCGTATCAAGTAGAGGAGTGCTGGCGCCGGATGTTCTTGCGCGCCTGAAACATAATGCTTGGAACAAGAACTTCTATCAGTAGACTTTGCGCGCTCTTCGCGCTGACCGCTTCGGCTAGCTTGGCGCAGGACTTTTACTTTCCGCTTCACGTCGGCGACCAATGGGTTTATCGCGTCTCCGGATCGGGTTCTTCGCAGCCGGTTGTGGTGGAAGTAACCGGCGCCAAGGAAATTGGCGGGCTGACATTCTATGAGACCACCGGGTTTGCTTTGAACCC
>JBDTTK010000421.1:0-4617 GCA_039930685.1 Bryobacteraceae bacterium
CCGGGATGGCGCCCATCCATCTCGTTCACGTGAACGTGGCGAATCAGGTCGAAATAGCGTTCGACCAATACGTCGTGCGGCTCCGTTTCGTCGACCGCATTGTGCGTGTCGAACATCGTTCGCACGGCCGGACTTCCAATCTGCTTAACAATCTGGGCAGCCTCTTCGAGCGAGTTCACGATATTCGATTGATTCGCCGGCAGGGCCTCGACGAGCAGCGTCACGCCCCGCTCGGCAGCCTGCGACGAAACGCCGCAAAGGCCATCGACGAATCTTGCCGTGGCATCTTTCGGCGACACGCCGCCGGTCGCCGAACGCTGTTTCGGTGATCCGAATACGAGCACTCCGCCGTCGCCAAGATCGGCCGAAAGGTCGATCAGATCGCGAACGAACTGCCAGCTTCTGGTCCGGACGGCATCGTCATCACAGGTGACATGCAGGCCGTCGGGCTTGGCAAGCAGCCAATGGAGCCCCACAAAGACCAGATCCTCGGCTTGAATGATGGATCGAAACTGACGCCTCTGGTCGGCGGTCAGCAGAGCGGGATCCACCGCGAGAGTAAACGGTGCGATCTCGATCCCCGAGTAGCCCGCTCGGCGGATCGCTTTACAAGCGTCGTGAAATTTCCAGTTTTCAAAAACTTCGTTACACGTGGCGAATCGAAGGCGCGGCTGCATGTTCCGTGTACCAGCTTATCGTGAGGATCTCTACCTTGGATCCGCCAGGGTATGAACTAGTTTCGCGGAAGCACTGGCCGGACCGAAGAAGCTCCGCTCGTAATCGTCGAATCGGCGGCGTTCGATCAACGACCGCAATGCGGCTGGATCCATTCGAGCTAGGTCATCCAAAGCGGCCCGATAGTGAGCCGCCCCCGCATTTACGCTCCCGAGGATCACTTGGTTATTTACAAGAATTTGATGAAAGGGCACCGATCCTAGCGCATTCTGTGCGCCTAGAATCACCAGGACGCCGAGCGGGGCCAGCGCCGCCAGCGCCGCCAGTGCGGCGGAGGCGGATCCGCAGGCCTCGACGATCAGGTCGAATCTCGGTTCATCCGGCATCTGAGTCAGGTACGCCATACCGCAGCTTCGGACCCATTGTGCGCGAGGGTGATCGTCCGGCTCGCTCGAGAAGACCGCTACACCCAGGCCGCGAAGCCGGAGAGCCTGCGCGGTCAGAAGACCCAGCGCTCCTGCTCCGAGAACCAGCGCGCGCGCGATCCCTCCCGGATGCGTTTCCACGGCGCGCTCGATCGCTTTCTCTGCGACGCTGAGGGGCTCCGTGAGAATCGCGAACTCGATCGCATTGCGCGGGACGCGAACCAGGTCATCCTGGCTCTCAACCGCCAGCCTTCGCCAATAGCCGTGGCGGCCGAACAATCCGCTTTCGGTATAGCGGCCGGTCACGCAAAGATCCGCGCGCCCGCGTGAGCAGCTCGGGCACAACGGCCGGCAGCCCTTTCGCACGATCGGCACAACCCAGTCGCCGATGTTGCATTTCGCGACCGCGGATCCGATCCCCGCAACCTGGGCCAGCCCTTCATGGCCAGGCACCAGGAAGTCGGAATCCGCTGGCGGACGGCCCAGCCGGAACGCCGCAAGTTCCCGATCCGTAGCGCACACGCCGACCTCGTGGACCCGCAAAAGCACTTCGGTGGCAAGATTCAGGTCCGGTTCCGGCAGGTCCCGGACCGCAAGCGTGCGATCGGTGTAACTGAGCGTCAGCGCGCGCATGCCCGGTATGAGATCAACTCTTCCTTGCTGTCAGCACCAGGCTGAGCCCCCGCCACGGAAGAAGGGCGTCCAGCCTACGCCAGATCCAAACAGTCTTATCGAACAGCTTGAGGGTCAGCTTGCTGATCCGGTTGCGACGGAGCAGCTTGCTCGACACCCACCAGGCCAGCGCACCCGCTTTGTTCAATTGCTTGACGCGTTCCACTCTGAGTCCGCACTGGACGACGAGGGATTCCAACTCGGCCCGCGTGTAGCGCCTCTTGTGTCCCATCGCCCGGTCGATGGAGCCGAGTAGTCCTTTGCCCTGCGGCACGAGGACGACGAGATTGCCGCCCGCAACCAGGCACTCGCTGAGCGAGCGCACCAACCCCTCCGGGTCCTCCGCATATTCGAGGGCATTAATGCATAGCGCGGTGTCGAAGGATTCGCGAAACGGTACGAAATCTTCAGGCTTCGAGCGATCCAACCGCTGGACCGAGACGCTTGGCGTCCGCAGGAATCGGTTGTTCAGAGCGTGCAGGTAAAGCGGATCGCTTTCGGTCGCGACGTAATGCAACCGTCGCGCCATGAGCCTGCCCGTCAAATTGCCAATGCCGGCGCCGATCTCGAGGACGCGATCACCGAGCTCGGGCCGTAAGATGCGGGTCAGCCAGGCCAGATACGCGGGCGTTCCGGTGAGATTGTTGAGCATCCCCCGTCCGTACGGCTCGACGTAGAGATCGTCGATCAGCCAGAAATAGAGAATGACGCCGAGCGCCTTCACTCCGTCTTTCCAGCCGATCTTTTTTCCTTCTTCGTAGGTGCGTCCGTGATAACTGATCGGCACCTCGTAGATACGAAGTTTCCGCTTCGAACACTTCATCGTGATCTCGGGTTCGAAGCCGAAGCGGTCGCTGCGGACAGGAATGCTCTTCAGCAGATCGGTCCGGAACACCTTGTAGCAAGTCTCCATGTCCGTCAGATTGAGGTTCGAGAACATGTTCGAACTCAACGTGAGGAACTTATTGATCATCGAGTGCCAAAACGGCAGGATCCGCGTACCCACGCCCGCGAGATACCGCGAACCGAACACCGCGTCCGCCCGACCATCGAGCAGCGGCTTCATCAGTACCGGATACTCGCTCGGATCGTATTCGAGGTCCGCATCCTGCACCAGGCAGAAATCCCCCGTAGCCTTCTCGATGGCGGTGCGCACAGCGGCGCCTTTGCCGCGGTTCACCGGGTGGCGATGCAGCTTGATACGCGGCTCCGCAGCCGCGAGACGCTCGAGGATCTTCGACGTTCCGTCCGTCGAACAGTCGTCGACGATGATCAGTTCGCGCTCCAGGTCCTCGGGCAGGGGGGCCGCGAGCACCATCGAAAGGCTGCGCTCAACCACCGTGCGCTCGTTGTAAACCGGGATCAGAATGGAGAGGAGCATGCCGCAGTCCTTAGTATAGGAGGGCGGTGCCCCGCGACGCCCAATGTCGCATGGTCATACCCTGGGCGGCGATTCGATCAATCGACAATGGCCTGATATGCCATTTGCCGAAACCGCTCGGCGTAGGGCAGCGTGCCGTTCGGCAAAATCTGGACCATGAATACCCCAAACATCTGCTCCGCCGGATCGAGCCAGAAGCGCGTGCCGGCCGCCCCGCCCCAGTAGTATTCGCCTTCGCTGCCCGGCACTCCGGTCTTTCCGACTCCCGGATTGACTGCAAATGTAAGCCCGAAGCCGAAACCGGCCGGTAGCGTTGTGCCGACCCTCGGCAGGCCCTCGATATGATCGGCATGCATCAGTTCGACCGTTTTCCGTCCGAGAATCCGCGCACCATCCAACGTCCCGTTGTTCAGGAGCATTTGGCAGAACCGGGCGTAGTCCCTAGCCGTCGACGTCAGGCCCTCGCCGCCCATGAACGCCGATGGCTTTTTCTTGAAGCTGTCCTGCGGACCACCCGAGATGCGAACCAGCGAGGCATCCGCCGTCGGACGGTACAGCGTCGCAAGGCGGCTCCATTTCTCCTCGGGGACGAAGAATCCGGTGTCCTTCATGCCGAGCGGCTCGAAGATTCGCTTCGAGAAAAATTCCTCGAGCGTCGTTCCCGAAACGACTTCGACCAGTCGCCCAAGCACGTCGATCGAGTAGCTGTAGTCAAAGGCGGTGCCGGGCTCGCGCAGCAGCGGAACCGCCGCGAACGCCCGTATGACTGCGGCAAGGTCCTGTCCGGCGGTGGCGGCGCGGGCTTTGGCCAAGCCGAAGCTCCCGTCCTCACCGCGCGGACCGGCATAGTTCAGTCCTGACGTGTGGCGCAACAGATCGCGAATCGTGATCTGTTTCGTCGCGGCTACGGTGTGCGTTGCCGCTTTGCCGGAACTGTCCTTCTCCTCGACCGCAACCTGCATGTGAGCAAATTCCGGGAGATAGCGCGACACCGGGTCGAGAATCGAGAATCGCCCTTCCTCCGCCAGTATCATGACGGCGACGCCCGTCACGGCCTTGGTCATGGAGTAGATGCGAAAGATCGCATCCTTCGGCATTGGCTTCTTCGATTCGCGGTCCATGGAGCCATAGCTCTCGAAATATGCGACGCGGCCACGCCGGCTGATCAGACCAACCGCTCCGGCGACTTTTCCCTCTTCAATCCACTTCTGCATCACAGGGGCGATCCGCTGCAGACGATCAGGAGAAAGGCCGACGTACTCGGGCTTCGCGGTCCCCAGCTCCGCGGCAGCTCCCACTAACGCGGTCAAAAGCAATCCAATAGCGAAACGCTTCATGCCGACGAAGCATATCAACCCGCGGAGGCCCCGGCAAGCAAGCTCCGGGAACGGAGTGGCTCGGACCCCCAGGTCCGTGACCGCCACAGTTCCTGCCACACGCAATCCCCTTCCCGCCCGTTCCATT
>JBDTTK010000422.1:0-4614 GCA_039930685.1 Bryobacteraceae bacterium
CGCCGAACATCAGATATTCGCTAAGAATTTCGGAAGCAGTTCGATTCCGATTCTGGGTGAGACACTCGTCCACAATCCGCTTGCACGCCTCGACGGCCGATTGGCAATCGGCGAATTCTCCGAGGCGATAGCGCTCGGTCTCGTCCATGTAATGGTAGTTGTCGTCCACAAACACGACGTAGGTGGGCCGGCCAGGGTCTTCACTCACACTTTCAGTATTCGATATCTGCCACGGCGCCGGGAAGTCCTGGGGGATACCGGCTTTTCCCGCCCGCAGAACGCAAAAAGGGCGGCGCTTTCGCGCCGCCCTTTTCGATTGCTGTTTGAGACTCTGGCTTACCAGCGGTTGTTGCCGCGGCGCTGACCACCGCCACCGCCGCCGCCGCCGTATCCGCCGCGCTCCGCTTTCGGACGCGCTTCGTTGATGGTCAACGCGCGACCGTTCAGTTCCTGGCCGTTCAGGTTGTCGATCGCGCGCTGCGCTTCCGCCGCGCCGCTCATCTCGACGAATCCGAAGCCCTTCGCCTGGCCGGTTTCGCGGTCCGTCACGATGCTCACGCGTTCCACTGCCCCATACTGTTCAAACAGGGCGCGCACCGAATCTTCGGTCGCCCCGTAGCTGAGATTACCCACAAAAATATTTGTCAATTTAGTTTTCCTTCTTCTTTGAATTTGAAGAGCAGCGAATTGGGGCAGGATCGGACAGGCGGTTGGACCGGACAATGCGAAAGAGCCAAATCAGCGGAACTTCCAATCTACGCTTCCTATTATGCCACACAAATCTGTTAGCCATCTGAACGGTGGTTGCCTTCTACTCCAAGATCCCGACGGACAGATAAAGTTTCCACCTGGCAACGGCACCTTACTACCTGGCTAGAACGCAAAAAGGGGCGCGGATCGCTCCGCGCCCCTTCCTTTGACTAGCTGTCGCGAGCCTACTGGTTCGTTGACGGGATCGGCTTGTACTGCAACGTAAGCGTGCCGACCGTCTTCCGGCCCTTGCTGTCGGTTACCGTCAGATCGAAGTAATAGAAGCCGTTCTCCGCCGGCACCGTTACCTTGATCACCGGCGTACCCTGGCCGCTGTCGATCGTCCCCTGGTTGTTTCTGGCAACCCAGGCGAAGCTCAACGGCGCATCGCCCGAGGGGCTGTACGATCCGCTCGCGTCGATGGTATTCGACGTGAAGATCGTCGTCTGCGCGCTGCCGCCCGTGAACAGAATCTGCGGCGGCATGCCGGTGGTCGGCGTCGAGCCGACGGTCACCGTGATCGTCTTCGAGATCTGCTTACCGCTCAGTCCGTTCGCGGTGCAGGTGTAATCCGTCGTCACCGTCGGGCGAACCACGACGAGCGTCGACGGAGCGGGCCGCGGACCGTCACCGGCGATGAACAGCGTCGCCGCGTTCGTCGCGGTGCAAGTCAACCGGATGTCAGTTCCCGGTGCGGGCGAACTGGACGGGTTCGCGGAGAAGAGGATGATCTCCGGATCCGGAATCACTTTGACCGTTACCGAAGTCTGCGCGGTCACGCTGCCTCCGGCGTTGGTCGCCGTGATGTTGTAGGTTGTCGTCGTCGTCGGCATCACGTCCTGCGATCCGGTGATCGAGACGTCGCCGATTCCGTCGATCGTGACCTTGGTCGCGTTCTCGACGATCCACGCGAGGTTCGACTTCTCACCCGCGTTGATGGTCGCCGGGCTTGCGGCGAACCGGATGATGCGCGGCAGCGATGGAGCCGTTACGGCGACACCGATGCTGCACGTTGCCGTGCCGCCCGCACCCACCGCGGTGACAATGTAGGTGGTCGTCACCTTCGGCGAAACCGCCGTCGAGCCGCTCAGTCCGACCTTGCCGATATCCGGCGTGATCGTGACCGTATCCGCGCCCTGCGACTGCCAGAATAGCGTCGAGGCCTCGCCGGCCGTGATGTTGCTCGGCTGCGCGAAGCAGCTCATCAGCGCGACGGCAGGCGCCTGGACGACGACGGCCACGCTGGCCGAATCCTCGTTGACGCTGTTCTTCGCGGTGATGACATAGGTGGTGGTCACCTTGGGAGCCACCACGACCGAACTGTTGGCGCCGACCGTGGTCGGGCCTGTGCCGTTGAGATTCGTGATCGTAACGGTATCAGCATTGAGCGTCCGCCACGATAGAGTTGCGGACTGGCCGGGCGCGATCGTCGTCGGACTCGCCGTAAACACGAGGACCTGTGCGCGATCGGCCGCCTTGGCCGTGACGCGAACGCGAGCAGCGCCGGTCGCGCCGAAGTTATCCTTTACGACGACGCGGAACGAATAGGTCGCCCCGGCAACCGCGGTGAAGGTGGTCTTAGCCGCCGTCGGCGCGCTGAGCGTCACCGCCGGACCGGCTTCTTGCGTCCACTGGAACGTGATGGGATCGCCATCCGGATCGTAGGAGGCGGAGGCGTCAAGCCCCACCTGACCGGCATTGATTCCGGTTTGCTCCGGACCCGCGTCGGCGATGGGCGCCGCATTTCCCTTGCGGATGGTCCGCGTCAGCACATCGTAGCGAACGCGCGGTACATCAACCGGCACGGGCTGCGACGAGTTCAGGTACTCACGCGGCTTTTGGAAGTTTCCGAACTGGACGCCGAATACCGCGCGGCCGCTGGTATCGCGTCCTTGCAGCGTTTCGTTGAATCCGCCTTCGGCCGTCAACGCGATGCCGTTGGTGATCGGATAAACAATGCGGAAGGTGCCGCCCGGACGGTCGTCGCCGCCGAAGCGCTTCAGGTATCCAATGTTGCCTTCGAAGTAGCTGCGGCCCCACAGAGGCAGCGTCGTGCTCACGCCGACCTGATCCACGATCTTGAGGTAGGTTTCAAGAACGACATTGTTCGCTAGCAGGCCGTTGACCATGGGATTCGCGCGATTGATCACCGCGTTATCCATGAAGCCCTTCGTTCCGAATGCGCCGATGCGGCCGTACTTGAACAGGTAGTCCAGTGTCAGCGACGCCTGTCCGAGGTTGCCGCCGGACTGCATTCCGTTCAACGTCACGTGCTTGAAGCTTGAGAACAAGCCGGCCTGGAAGCGCTTGCCGACGCGGTCAACGAGACCGATATCGAATTGGCCTTCCTTCTGCTGCTTGAAGTACAGGTATTCGCCCTGCGCCTGTAACGCGAAGTGCGTGGCAAAGGGTTGGAAGAAGCGGCCTTTTCCGGAGAACGTCACATCGCCGTTCTGATCGGCGCCGACATTGACGCCGAGCAACTGGAACGGGCTGGCGCCTGGAGCCTTCGGTTCCGCCGCAGCTCGCATCGGAGTTTGTTCCACGGGCATCGGGGCGGGCCGGGCGGTGCGATTTTCCATCGCCTGCTGGCCATTCTTCAACGCATCGATTTCGCGGCGCAGACCGGCGTTCTGATCGGCCAGGTCCTTGAGCATCTTCGCGATTTCGTCGAGCTTGTCGAGGCGGCGGAGTACTTCGTCGCAGCAATTGCGGCCCAGGCCGCTGTTGTTGGCCTGCGGCTGCATCGCGCGGATCGCGTCGCCCGGTCCGCCGGCCGACACGGTGTTCCCCTTGTCGTCCATGACGGTGATGACGACGCGGCGGTTCATCCAGCGCGCTTCGTCCGTCTTGCTATAGACCGGCTTCGCGCCGGCGGCGCGGGGCTGCGCCTTGCCGCGCGTCGATGTATCGATCTGCGTCGGCCGGGCGCCATACTTTACGAGAAAATCTTTGACGGCATTGGCGCGGGCCATGCCGAGCTTTTCATTGAGCGCCACCGATCCGAGGTTGTCGGTGTGGCCTTCGACCTTCACTTTGTAGCCGGGATTCTTTTGCAGAAGCTCCGCCAAACGCAGTAGGCTCGGAAAACCGTCTGTCAGGACCGCGGAGTTGAACTCGTAATTGACTTCTTCCCAGTCATCTTTCGTGAACCCCCTTGTGTCCAGACCCTGTCCAAATAGAATGACGCTACCCAGCATCATCAGCGCTAACAACGCTGCGAGGTTCTTATACATCTTCCATCCTCCTGAAGTCACCATAATTAACAAAAGACACGACTCTCTCTACCCTACACGAATCAAACGGGGGAGTGCATTTTTCCGCCCGATGTTTCAAACAATCGAGCAGCGGAATGTTGGCGGCGATCACGACAACTGCGCGCTTTCCTTGCTCTGTCATCATACTCTTCCCGCACCCGGCCTGTCATACTGGATTTGGGTTCTGCCGGACAGGCAGCCGCCCGGGTCAAGGGTTCGCCTGCGGCCCGGGAGGAAAGTCCGGTCTCCATAGGGCAACATGCCGGTTAACGGCCGGGGGGGTTCGCTCAAAGCGGATTCTACGGAAAGTGGCACAGAAAATGTACCGCCTTGGCGGGAAATCGTCGAGGTAAGGGTGAAAAGGTGCGGTAAGAGCGCACCGCGGCCGCAGTAATGCGGTTGGCAGGCAAAACCCCATGCGGAGCAAGACCAAATAGGGGAGCAGGAGCGGCCCGCTCCGTTAGGACTTCCGGGTAGGTTGCTAGAGCCGTCCAGTAATGGCCGGCGTAGAGGAATGGCTGCCACCTCGCCTTGGCGAGGCACAAAAACCGGCTTATCGTCCGGCAGAACCCGTATCACTCCGATTTGACCCCTTCTGAATCGTGCG
>JBDTTK010000423.1:0-4597 GCA_039930685.1 Bryobacteraceae bacterium
TGCAGGAATTGGGCGAGTGCGCGTTCAACCCGGACTCCTCGCGAACCCTTAAACAGGATCGCGTCGCCCGGCCGGGCCCTTTGTCGGACGAATTCTCCAGCCTCATCGGGATTGTCGAAAAAAAACGCGGCGCTAGCGCCGAACTGCATGGCTGCGTCCACCATATGGCTGGCAGCGCCGCGTATCCCAACGAGCACATCAATTCCGTTGCTCACGACGATTTGACCGATGTCGCGGTGCAACGGCTCGGCCCAGCGGCCAAGTTCGAGCATCTCCCCCAGGACGGCGATCCGGCGCCGTGCGGGTGTATCCCGGAGCACATCGAGCATCGCTCGGACGGCGTCCGGGTTGGAGTTGTAGCAATCGTTATAAATCAAAATGTCTTCGTGCATGAAGCGCTCGCCGCGCATCTTCCCCGGGACTAACGAGGCGACAGCCTCTTGCAGGTCTTCGGGTTTCGCGCCGTAAAGACCGGCCGCTGCGATTCCGGCAAGCACGTTGCTGACGCTGTGGCGGCCCGTCAACCGAGTGGTGAACGGCACGGCGCCGACGTGGAAATAGGTCGCGGCGAGGTCGAAGCGCACCTGTTCCGCTCGGACGTCAGCGCCTTCCTCAAGACCGAATGTGATGCTGCGCCCCCGCATCGCGGCACCGAATTGACGAACGCGCGCGTCGTCGTAGTTCAGGATCGCGACGCCGTCTGTCGGTAGGGCCTCAACCAGTTCGCGCTTTGCGGCGGCAACTCCGTCGATCGAATCGAAGTTTTGGATGTGCGCATAGCCAACGTTCGTAACCACGCCGACTCGCGGAAGCGCGATCGCCGCGAGATTTCGAATTTCCCCGGCGTGGTTCATGCCGAATTCGATGACGCCGACGCGTGCCTCGTCCGGCAGGCGAAGGAGCGAAAGGGGCAGTCCGACGTCGTTGTTGAAATTCCCGATGGTCTTGCCCACCGGCTGAACGATGGAAATGAGATCGGTGACGATGTCCTTGGTGGTCGTTTTGCCGGCGCTTCCAGTGATCCCGACAATGTCGCCGCCCCACGTCGTACGCGCCCAGGCCGCAATCTGCTGGAGCGCGGCGAGCGTATTCGTGACCACGAATTGCGGACCGGCACTGCCTACGGCATGCTCCACAGCTGCTCCGGACGCACCCTGCGCAAACGCCGCCGCAACATAATCGTGACCATCGTGGTTCGGTCCGCGTAGAGCGAAGAAGAAATCGCCGGGCTGGAGTGTACGCGAGTCGATGCTCCAGCCCGTCGCCATGCCGGAGACCGCCGCGTTCACGCCTAAGACCGAAGCAATTTGCTCCAACCGGAACCTCACTTCTCGAATCCCAACTCCGCCAGCACTTCACGAGCGACCTCACGGTCGTCGAAATGGATCGTTTTGCCGCCCAAAATTTGATAAGACTCGTGCCCTTTTCCGGCGAGCAGCACCACGTCGCCGGGGTGAGCTTCACCGATCGCCAACCGGATCGCAGTGGCGCGATCCGGTTCAATCGCGTGCGGAGTATCGAAACGGCGCAACCCCACAGTCGCGTCGTTGATAATCGCCAGCGGATCCTCGCTGCGCGGATTGTCCGACGTCAGCACCACAAAATCGCTCGCCTCCGCGGCCGCCATGCCCATCAAGGGCCTCTTGGTGCGGTCGCGATCGCCGCCACAGCCGAACAGAGTAATCACCCGGGTCTTGGTTAAGCCTCGGGCGACACGAATCACATTGCGGAGAGCGTCATCGGTGTGCGCGTAGTCCACGACCACGAGGAACGGCTGCCCGGCATCGACGCGTTCAAACCGCCCCGGCACCGCTTCGCATTCCCAGATCCCGCGCTCAACTGCGCCGGGCTCTACTCCGCTCGCGAGCATGGCCGTGCTCGCGGCCAGAACGTTATAGACATTAATCGTCCCTGTCATGCGGGAACGGATGTCCAGGGTGGCGCCGCGAAACGGCAAGGTGAAGCGGGTTCCTTCAAACGTAGATGAGACGGAATGCGGTTGCGCATCCGCATCGTTGGTGAGCCCGTACGTAATGATCTCCGCGGTCGATCCTTCGACGACAGCGAGCCCATGGGCGTCGTCCGCGTTCGTGACCGCGATGCGGGGACCAGCCACGCCTTCCGGAACGAACAGCATTCGCTTCGCGGCCAGGTATGCCTCCATCGTGTCGTGGAAATCCAAGTGATCTCGCGTCAGATTCGTGAAAACGGTCGTGTCGTAGTGGATGCCCCAGACCCGTCCCAGCGCTTCGGCGTGCGACGAAACCTCCATAGTCAGATGAGTTCCGCCTGCGAGTTCCAGGCCGTGAAGGAAACGGAATGTGTCGAGTGATTCGGGAGTCGTGTTGGCCGCGGCCAGAATCCGCCCGGCCTGACGGTACTCAATCGTGCCGATCAATCCCGTGCGGTAGCCGGCGGCGCGCAGAATCGCGTCAGCCAGGAAACAAGTTGTCGTCTTGCCGTTCGTCCCCGTAATCCCCGTCAGTCTCAACCGCTCGTCGACGCGGTTGTAGTAATTCTTCGCGGCCGCGGCTAGCGCACGTCTTCCATGCGCTACCTCGATCCACGGACCCTCAAATTCGTCGGGCGGCGGCATCTCGCTCAACACCGCCAACGCCCCTTTCCGCATCGCGTCCATGGCGAACTTCCGGCCGTCCGCCTGCGCTCCCGGAAACGCGAAAAACATATACCCCGGCTCCACGCGCCGCGAGTCGTACTCCAATCCGGCGACGACAGCATCCGCGATCCGCTCCGGTAGCGGACCGCGAACACCGGTGTTCTCTAAAACCTTGGAGGCCTTCATAAGCGACTCGCCCGAACTCAGCCGCGGCCTCAGCGAACGAACTGCACGCGTACGCGCTCTCCGGGCGCAAGCACGCTTCCCGGCGACGGCATTTGCGCCCGCGCCAGTCCCGAACCAACAACTTCCACCGGAGTCCCCGCTGCGACGGATTGTTCCAGCACTGCGCGCAGCGTCATTCCCTGGAAGTTCGGCACCCTCGCACTCGAAAAAGTCCGCCGGTCCTGTCCTGTGCCCGGCGTACCGGAAACCGCCAGGACCGGCGGAAGAGTGACGGAGGATACAGCCTGGTTGCCAGAGTCCGCTGCGTCCAGCTCCGGACCCTGACTAAGCTCCGAACTGCTCAAATCGTTTTCATCGCTCTGCTTAGCGGAAGCCAACTCCGTCGCGGGAATCCGCTCGGGGACGTCCTTCGGTACGTCCAGGATTCGCAATGTTTCCTGCGCGACCTCACGGAAGACCGGTCCCGCGACCACGCCGCCGAAGCCTCCCGAACCGCTTGGAGTATGGTGCACCGTGACGACGACGACGATCGCCGGGTTGGTCACCGGCGCGAAACCCATGAAAGAGGCGTTGTAGTGATGGGTATATTGCTTGCTCGCAAAATCGTAAATTTGCGCGCTGCCCGTTTTTCCCGCGCTGCTATATCCACGAAGTACCGCCGTGTGGCGTCCCGTTCCGCGCAGGACAACGCCTTCCATCATCTGCCGCAACTTGAACGCGGTTTCCGGCTTCAGAATGCGCTTCGGCGTTTCGCGCGGCGCACGCTCAAATTCACCGCCACGCCGCTGCCGCCCAAGGACAAGTTGCGGCTTCACCAGGAGGCCGCCGTTTGCCACAACGCTGCAAGCCTGCATGAGCTGCACGCTGGTCGTCGAGATTTCGTGACCGATCGCCACCGATCCGATCGAACTCTTGATCCACGTCTTGCGAACCTTGCCGGCCGATTCACCGCTCAGTCCGACACCGGTGCGATGCCCGAATCCGAACCGCTCGATGTATTCCCGCAGATTCGGCTCCCCGACGCGCAAGGCAGCCTGGATCGTCCCGATGTTGCTCGATTTCGCCAGCACATCGGCCATCGTCAGGCTTGCGTAGGAATCATGGTCGTGAATGATTCGGCCAAAGAGATTGATTTTTCCATTGCCGCAGTTCAGAACCGTCTCGGGTGTCAGATTCGTCGTCTCGAGGGCCGCGGCCATCGTGATGACTTTGAAGACGGAACCCGGCTCGAACGGCGCGACGACCGCAAGATCGCGGCGCGCGGCAAGATCCTCGCGGCGCACCGATGGCTTGCCCGGCTCGTAGGTTGGATAATTCGCCATAGCCAGGATCTCGCCCGTCCCCGGGCGGGCGACGATCACGGATCCGGAATCGCTGTGGCTCTGCAGCACCGCCTTCTCCAGTTCACGTTCCGCGACAAACTGGATGCGGCTGTCGATCGTTAAGACGACGTCGGCGCCTGGCGTCGGTTTCTCGATCTCTTCGGTTTCGTAGGCGTGGTCTTTGACGTCCTTGAAAACGCGCATCCGGCCGTCTTTGCCGCGTAGGTCTGCCTCGTATACCTCTTCCACGCCGGCGACGCCGCGTTCATCCTTGTCTTTTTGATCGTGGGTCATACCCATGGCGCCGATGACATGGGCGGCCAGTTGGCCGTGGGGATAGAAGCGCTGGCTCTCGGTACGGAATTCGATCCAATCGAGCTTCATGCTGCGAAGCCGCTCGGCCTCTTCATGGGTGACACGGCGCTTCACCCAGAGGAAGCCACTGCCGTCGTCGCCTTCTTCCTGCAAGTTC
>JBDTTK010000424.1:0-4575 GCA_039930685.1 Bryobacteraceae bacterium
AGACTCAAGCGCCCAGTATACTGAGGCTGCAACCGCAAGAGTGAGCGTACGCAAACGGCTGTCTGCTAGCTTGGAAGATTCGAATGATTTCTTTCTCGAACATCAACAAGCAGTACGGTAAGCAACTCGTTTTCGTCGAAGCTTCCTTCCAACTGAATCCTGGCGAAAAAGTCGGACTTGTCGGTCCGAACGGCGCCGGCAAGACGACGCTCTTCCGCATGGTCGTCGGCGAAGAGTCCCCGGACGAAGGCGACGTCTCCGTTCCGAAGAAGCTGACGATCGGCTACTTCCGGCAGGATGTCGAGGAGATGAAGGGCCGCTCGGTACTCGACGAGGCGATCGCCGGCAGCGGACGCGCGGGGGTGCTGCACCACGAACTGGAAGACCTGCAGAACGCCATGGAGGATCCGGCCCGCGCGGATGAGATGGACAAGATCCTGGAGCGCTTCGGCGAGGTCCAGGAAGAGTACGAGCACCTCGACGGATACGCGCTCGAGGCGCAGGCCCGCGAGGTTCTCCACGGACTAGGCTTCAAGGACGACCAGATCGACGGCGACGTCGGAGCGCTATCGGGCGGGTGGAAGATGCGAGTTGCGCTCGCGCGCGTGCTGCTCGGCCGGCCGGACGTCCTGCTCATGGACGAACCGACGAACCACCTGGATCTCGAATCCATCATCTGGCTGGAGCAGTTCTTGAAGTCATATCAGGGCGCTCTGCTGATGACTTCGCACGATCGCGAATTCATGAACCGGCTGGTGAACCGCATCGCGGAGATCGATGGCGGCGAGATTATCGCGTACTCCGGCAACTACGATTTCTACGAGCGCGAACGCGCGATCCGCGAAACCAATCAGCAGGCGGCGTTCGCGCGTCAACAATCCATGCTCGCGAAAGAGCAGCGGTTTATCGAGCGATTCAAGACACACGCGGCGAAGGCGGCGCAGGTCCAAAGCCGCATCAAGGCGCTCGACAAGATCGACAAGATCGAATTGCCAAAGAAGCGTCAGGTGGTGAAGTTCGACTTCCGTGTTCCGCCGCGCTCAGGCGATCAGGTGGCGATCCTGGAGGATCTGCACAAGAGTTACGGCGCCCGTACGATCTATGACGGCTTTAGCCTGACGATACGGCGCGGAGAGCGCTGGGCCGTGATGGGCCGCAACGGCGCGGGCAAGACGACGCTGTTGAAGATGATCGCGGGTGCTGCCGAGCCGGACAAGGGCTCGGTTCGCCTGGGCGCGAGCCTGCAGATGGGCTACTTCGCGCAACAGTCGCTCGATGTGCTCGATGCGGACCTCACCGTCATCGAGCAGCTTCAGAACGATTTTCCGCAGGACGGACTTGGCTCGCTCAGGAGCCTCGCCGGCGCGTTCCAGTTTTCGGGCGACGATGTGGACAAGAAGATTCGATCTCTTTCGGGCGGCGAGAAGTCCCGTCTGGCCATGGCGCGGATGCTATACAATCCGCCGAATTTCCTGGTGCTCGATGAGCCAACAAATCACCTCGATCTTGCGACGAAGGAAATGCTGGTCGACGCCTTGAAAAACTTCGAAGGAACGATGATCTTCGTTTCGCATGACCGCATGTTTTTGCGTGGCTTAGGTTCGCGAGTTCTCGAATTAGGCGGCGAGAGCGGAACGGATCGCGAGCCGCGCGTCTATCCCGGAACCTACGTCGAATACGTGCAGGCGCTCGGTCACGAGGCGCCGGGAATCTACGCCTAGCGGGCCGCCGCCAGGAAGCGGCTGATGTTTTCGTTCAGAAACTTCGCGTCCGCCGGATTGCTCGCGGCGCCTGCCGTGTGTCCCCACAGCGACGGAATCGGCATCAGCGAAACACCAGCAATGAATTGCGCTTCGTACCGGGCATCGCCGACCGGGAAATAGAGATCCGTCTCGGACGGCATATAGAGAATCGGAACTTTGATCGATCGTAGCGCCTTCTCGACGTCGCCGCCGAATCCGGGTGTCGTCCCTACATCGTGGCGCTCCCAGGTTCGGGCCTGCAGGATGTAGTCGTTGGCGTCGGCGCGAAAGCGCGTTCGATAGCGATTGAGCGCCTGTTCAAACGTCGTTCCCGCGGGAAACGAAGACTTCCAGAGTTCGCGGCGCCACCACTCCTGCGAGTACAGCCACGCGGCCCACACCGTGCCGAACGCTTCGAGTCCCTTGGCCGGAGGAGCCTTGTAGTCGCCTTTCTCAAACGTCGGATCCGCGGTAAGCGCGGCGATCTGACCTTCGAGCCGGACAACGCCGTGCGGATAGCACTTGGCGGTTCCGGACGTAGCGACGATGCGGTCCGCGAAGGTGGGGTAGCTCACCGCCCATTGGAACGCCTGCTGTGCGCCCATCGAAAATCCAATGACGGCGCGAACGTGAGTGATCCCCAATTCCTGGGTCAACAGGCGATGGACCGCTTCGACGTTATCGCGAATCGTCATGACTGGAAACCGCGGACCGTGAAACGGCTCCGGCGTGTTGCTCGGCGAGGAGGAGCTTCCGTTGCCGAAGAGCTCGGTCGAAACCAGGAAGAGCTTTGAGATGTCCAGCGCCTTGCCGGGTCCAATCAGCCATTCATAGCCATGAAAGTTTGCCATGTAGTGCGATGGCAGGAGCACCGCATTGTCTTTGGCAGCATTCAGCGTTCCGTACGTGCCATAAACAACGATCGCTTTGGGTAGAACAACGCCGTCCTCATTCTTGAAGTTCGAGATGGAGAATTCGTGCCGCTCGCCGGGAGACGGTTTCGGCGTCGCTGCCGGGGCCTGCGCCAGCAGGGCAATTGGAAGGAATGCGATGACGGGCGTCAACAAGCGGCGGCTGAATGAAGCGAACGGCGAAAGCATGCACCATTCTGGCAGACTCAGCCAGACCGAAATACCCCGGATTTTCGGCTGTCTTACAATCAAGACATGCGGATTCTCGTCGTTGAAGACGAAAAGCGGATTGCGGATTTTCTGTCACGTGGCCTGGAGAGTGCGGGTTATGCCGTCGATGTTGCAAACGACGGTACCACCGCGCTGCATCTGGTGCATGGGACGGAGTACGATTTGATCGTGCTCGACCTGGGCCTGCCGGACATGGATGGCCTGTCGGTGCTCGAGAAAGTCCGGAACCGCAAAACGTCGCCGCCGGTACTGATCCTCAGTGCGCGCGATGCGGTCGAAGATCGCGTTCGCGGACTTGAAGTCGGCGCGGACGACTACCTCGTCAAACCATTCGCTTTTGTGGAGTTGTTGGCACGCGTTCGCGTTCTTCTCAGGCGCGGTCAGCCGACACCGGAGCGCTTGCAGGTGGGCGATCTCTCGCTCGACTGTATCCGGCGCAAGGTCACGCGCAGCGCCGAGAATATCGAATTGGCGCCAAAAGAATTCAGCATCCTTGAGTACCTGATGCGTAACCGCGGTCGCCCTTTGAGCCGCACCATGATCGTCGAGCACGTCTGGGACATGGACTACGACGGCCTGACCAATATCGTCGACGTATACATCCGCCACCTGCGAAGTAAGATCGACGATAAGTATCCGGTCAAGATGATCCACACGGTCCGGGGCATCGGCTACATGCTCGATGCGCCGGACAAGGCGGTTCCCGAGGCCCTGATTCAGGCATAAGAGTACGTGCCGACGCCGCCTCGCAGATTCGTCCGCCGAACGCTCCGGGGAGACTTCACGCGGGGATTGCGGTTCCGGCTCACCGTTACGTATTTGCTGATGTTCTCCCTGATGCTTACGGCGTTAGGGTTCCTGTTTCGCACAAACCTTTCGACGACGCTTGATAGCCAGGCGAACGACCTTCTCGAAGAAGAGTGGAGCGCCGCCTTGGCGTACCTCACCTTTGAAAATCAGCGTCCGGTTTGGGCGTATGATCGCGTCGACCCGGACGAGTCCGCGATCGTCACGCGCCTGCAGCGTGTGTACCTCCTGACCGATGATTCCGGCCATGTGCTGCAGCGGTCGGAAACCTATCAGATGTTAGGTGTCGATTCGCCGGAATTCATCGCGGAAGTGCTGAAGCACCCGGAACCGATCTACCGAACCCTGGTCAGCAAGCAAGGCGTTCGATACCGATTGAAGAGCGCGCGGATTGTCGACAAGAAGCATTACTACTATCTCTCGCTGGGGCGCCCGCTTGACCTGAGCGACGGTACGCTCCGCCAGTTCACGCTGAATTACTTTGTGGCTCTCCCTGGGCTGATCCTCATTACGGGTCTGCTCGGATGGCTCCTCGCCGGACGCGCTCTCGGCCCGGTCAACGACGTCTCCCTCGCAGCGCAACGCATCACCGGTTCCAGCCTCGAAATGCGCATCCCTTTACGAGGCGCGGGAGACGAGCTCGACCATCTGATTGAGACCTTCAACAACATGATGGACCGTCTCAAGTCGAGCTTCGATCAGATCCGCCAGTTTTCGACCGACGTGTCTCACGAACTTCGGACACCGCTGACCGCCATTCGCGGACAGATTGAAGTCGCGCTCATGACGGCCGAATCGCCGGACCAATTCCGCGAGGCGATGGAGAAAGCGCTCGAGGATGTGGAGCGGTTGTCGAACATCGTGCGTGCATTGCTGCTGCTGTC
>JBDTTK010000425.1:0-4570 GCA_039930685.1 Bryobacteraceae bacterium
TCCTCGAATTGGCGCGCAAAGTAGAAGCGGGCGTGCGCGGCATGGCGCAAAGCGGTCCGACGATTTCGATCGAGGACTAAACGGCGCTCAATTCTCGACGGGCAGCACGATCCGCGACGGATACCGCTTCGACCGAAAGATTTTCTGAGTCGCCTTCTGATAATCGGAGTCGGCGGCGTCGTAGATGCTCGGTACAAACGTTTGCGGATTGCGGTCGATGACGGGGAACCATGTGCTTTGGACCTGCACCATGATCCGGTGGCCTTTGAGGAAGCGGTGGTTGTGCGTCAAGAGGTCCAGGCTGTAGGCGGTGACCTGGTTGGCCTTTAGCGCCTTCGGCTCTTCGAGGCTGTCGCGGAAGCGGCCGCGTAGGACGTCAGCCGCGATCATGAGTTGGTAGCCGCCCATAGGCGGATCCTTGGCATACACACCGGGGTAGACGTCGATCAGCTTCACGATCCAATCGGAATCGGTGCCTGACGTCGAGGCGAAGAAGTCGGCGATGACGCGTCCGGCGATGGAGACGTCCTCGGTCAGCGGATCGGTCCGGAAGGTCAGGACGTCGGGCCGCCCGTCGACGAAGCGCTGGTCGTCGGCGTGCCACGTGGTCCAACCGGGGCCTTGGTAGGTCGGCGGAATGGGCCGCTGGCGGTAAGGAACCGGGTGCGCGGGATCGGATACATAGGCGTCGTAGGCCTCCGCCTCGGTTGGCGACGTGAAGCTGAGTTTGCCGGACGCCTGCAGGTAGATCGGCTTCTTGGTGATGTTCTTCACTGGCGGCCAGGCGTCGTACGACTTCCATTCGTTCGAGCCGGTCTGGAACGTTAGCGCTTCCGGAAAGTTCCCTTTGCCTTCGTCTTTCAGCCAATAGGCGAACCAGGGCGCCTGCACGCTCTCGCGAAAGTATTTCGCGGTGTCACTTCCGAAGTCGATTTTGCCGAGCGACTTTCCGTCGCCGCGCGACCAGCCCCCGTGATTCCAGGGTCCGGAGACGAGGAAGTTCTTGTGATTCACGTCGGTCTTTTCGGCCTCTTCGTAGATCCGGATAGGCCCGAAGAAATCCTCCTGATCGAACCAGCCGGCGACGTTCAAATTAGGCACCGTGATGTTCTTGAGGTGCTGCGGCACGTTGTACTTCTTCCAGAACGCGTCGTAGTTGGGGTGTGAGACGAAGTTGTTCCACGTGGGCCGCTGGCCGTCGAGATAGCGCTTGTTGGCGTTCTTGAGCGAGCCGAGTTTCAGGTACCACTCGTACGTATCGTAGGTGTCGAACTGGAAGTTGTGATTTTCTTTGCCGGTCTCCATCATGGACGAGTATTCGAAACCGTAGCTGAGCCGGAACGCCCCGTTGTGATGGAAGTCGTCGTTCCAGAAGATGTCGGCTGGCGACGCCTGTTCGGACGCAGCCTTCAACGCCGGATGCGGATCGACCAGCGCCATGACCGTAAGGAATCCGCCGTAGGAGATGCCGAAGATGCCGGCTCGGCCGTTGTTCGCGGGAACGTTCTTCACCAGCCAGTCGATGGTGTCGTAGGTGTCGGTGGATTCGTCGATGGCTTTCTTGTCGCGATGGTCGGCGAGCGGACGGTTCATCGCGAATTCGCCTTCGGACTTGTAGCGGCCGCGGATGTCCTGAAAGACGAAGATGTAGCCGTCCTTCACCAGTTCGAGCAGCGGAGCCTTCAGGGAATTTTCCGGCTTGACGCCGTACGGGGTCCGCTGGATCAGAATCGGCAGCGGTCCAGTGCGGTCCTTGTCGCGCCAGATTTCTGTATGGAGCTTGACGCCGTCGCGCATCGGAATCAGGACGTCCTGGTGATCCCAGGTCTGGGCTGGCAGCGGGGCGAGGACAGCGGTGGTGAGTAAAAGAAAACGATGAAGATGGCTCAAGTGATTGCTCGAATCGAAGTACCGGATTCATGCAAGCTACCATACTGCGCGCTATTCTATTGACCGCACGATTATGCAGGTTGCCAGCCGAGCAGAGGAAGCGGTCGTCGTCCGCGTCGACGCGATGGCCGACGAGGCCGTCGGATTCGCGCAGGAACTGATTCGCATTCCGACATTGAATCCGCCGGGCGATCGCTATGCGGAGTGCGCTCGGCACATTGGAGGTAAGCTCAACGAGTTTGGTTACGACGTGGCGTATGTCGAGGCCGACGGTCTAGCCGAGCATACGGCGACTCATCCACGCGTCAACGTAATCGGCACGATGACGGGAGCTGGGGCGGGGAAGCGTCCGTTGCTCCACTTCAACGGGCACTTCGACGTCGTTCCCGCGGGCGCCGGTTGGACTATGGATCCGTTCGCGGGTTTCGTTGTCGATGGCAAGTTGTATGGCCGCGGCGCGTCCGACCAGAAAGCGGGCATCGCCGCTTCGATCTTTGCGATCGAGGCGATCCGCCGCGAGGGCATCCGGCTGAATGGCGTGGTCGAACAGAGTGGCACTGTCGACGAAGAGAGCGGTGGATTTGCAGGTGTCGCCTATCTGGCGGCGCACGGCCACATCCATCGCGACCGGACCGATTACGTCATCATCACGGAGCCTCTGGGCGTCGGACGCGTCTGCCTGGGGCACCGCGGCGTCTATTGGCTGCGGGTCGCGACGCTCGGCCGCATGGCGCACGGCAGCATGCCGTTTCTGGGCGTCAACGCGATCGCCAAGATGGCGGACTTCCTCCACGCCGTCGAGCATCGGCTGGTTCCACAGATGCGGGAGCGGATAACCTCGATGCCGGTCGAACCGGCAGAGGCGCGTCGGGCATCGCTAAACATCAACGCCATCATGGGCGGTCAGCCCGAAACCGGAATGCAGACGCCTTGCGTCGCCGACCTGTGCGAGGCGATCCTAGACCGGAGATTTTTGCTCGAAGAACGGTTTGAAGACGTGCGTGGCGAGATTCTCGCGATGCTCGACGCGCTGGCCGCCGCTGACCCGGATTTCCGCTATCGAACGGAAGACTTGATGACGGTCTATCCAGTTCAGACCGACGCCTCGTGCCGGTTGGTGCGTGAAGTCTCTGGCGCAGTCCGTAGCGTGACGGGCGCCGATCCGCCGCTGATCGCGAGTCCGGGCACCTACGACCAGAAGCACGTCATGCGGATGGGCCTCGTCGATCAGTGCATTGCCTACGGACCGGGATTGCTCCACATGTCGCACCAGCCCGACGAGTACTGCGAGGTCGCCGATCTGGTCGCATCGGCGAAGGTGATGGCGCTGACTGCGATGCGGCTGCTCGACTAGAGCGGGGGCTGAAACCGTCCGTCTACCGCGGTCCAACCGCCGTCCACGAACAGCACCGCGCCGGTCACGAAGCTGGCGGCGTCGGACGCGAGAAACACAATCGGCCCGGCGATCTCTTCGGGCTGACCCCAGCGGCCAAGTGCACTCTTGTCTGCGTAGGCCTTGTACCACTCCGGATGATTTCGAATGGGACTGGTCAGCGGCGTTTCGATGACGCCCGGAGCGACGCAGTTGACGCGGACACCCAATCCGCCGAGCAGCGCCGCCAAGGCGCGTGCCATCTGCACGATGCCGGATTTCGTCGCCGCGTAGACACCCTGACCGGGTTCGACTACGAGCGAGCGGATCGACGACAGCAGAATGATGCTGCCGCGTTTCTGGTCCGCCATGATGCGTCCGGCAGCCTGCATCAAGTGGAAGTTGCCGCGCAGGTTCAGCCGCAGCACTTTGTCAAACTCCTCGCTCGTATAGGCCAGCAAAGGTTTCCGGACGTTCACCGCCGGCGTGCTCACCAGGATGTCCAGCGACTTGTGCTTCGCGACCGTGTCGGCGACCGCGGTCATCACCGCCACTTCGTGGGTGATATCGAGCAGTACGCCGTCCGCGTTCCCACCCGCGGCGCGGATTTCCTCGGCCGCCGATTCCGCGGCCTCGCCGTTGATGTCCGCGCAAACCGTGATGGCGCCGGCGGCGGCAAGTCCGAGGGCGGCGGCGCGTCCGATTCCGGAAGCGGCTCCGGCGACGAAAGCGACGCGGCCATCGAGGCGGAAGGGGTTGCCTGGAGTAGGCATCACCGGACCATTGTACGGAGTGGGGCGGACGGCCGGTGGCAGTCGGTGCGCCCTAGTCTCGGGTCAGCAACGCGGCTTCGAGGTAATCACGATTCATGCGTGCGATAACGCCTAGTTTGATTTCTTTCGGGCACGCGGCCTCGCATTCGCCGATGTTCGTGCAATTTCCAAACGACTCGTGATTCATCTGCGCGACCATGTTCAAGGCGCGATCCATACGTTCCGGTTGGCCCTGCGGCAGGAGACCAAGGTGCGAGATCTTGGCGCCGGTGAACAGGGCGGCCGCGGCATTCGGGCACGCGGCTACGCAGGCTCCGCAGCCGATGCACTGCGCGGCGTCCATGGCGCGATCCGAACTCTCTTTCGGAACAGGAATCGCGTTGCCATCCGGCGCCGAGCCCGACTGCACCGATACGTACCCGCCAGCGGCAATGATCCGGTCGAACGCGTTGCGGTCGACCATCAGGTCCTTCAGGACCGGAAACGCCTTGGCGCGCCACGGTTCGAGATACAGTTCCTCACCGTCCTTGAAGTG
>JBDTTK010000426.1:0-4569 GCA_039930685.1 Bryobacteraceae bacterium
AGGCTTTGTCGTACATCTCGAGAGCTCGCTTGCGGTCGCCGAGGCTTGCCTGGTTGGGATTGCCGAGGGCGTCCCCCAGCTTTTGATACCCGGCCGCGACTTCCAGTTGGAGCTGACGGTCGAGCGTGGAGTCGCGCGAGAGGGCGTCGAGGAATCCGACGGCGCGTTCGACGACCTGCTCCTGCAAGGCGGTGGACCCGGGCAGTTCCTGCAAGCCGCCGTGAATGTCGTAGATCAGGTAATTGCCGAGTTGGCGGACCTCTTGAAATCTGGCCTCGGCCCGCTGCCGGGCCTGGGTCGCGATGCGCGCCTGCCACAGGGTCGCGAATCCGCCGCCGAGGATGGCAACGGCGGCGAGCAACGCTACGCCCACCGAAAGCCGGTTGCGGCGGACGAACTTCCGGATCCGATAGGCTGCGCTTTCCGGATGCGCGATCACCGGCTTTCCGGCCTGAAAGCGGAGCAGGTCCTCGCCGAACTGCTCCACGGACGAATACCGGTTGGCGGGGACGGGATCCGTGGCTTTGCGCACGATGAGGTCCAGGTCGCCGTGCAGAGCGGTGAGTTGCTTGCGCTCGGCGTCGGGATCGAGCCGCGCGACGAGGCTGCCGGTGAAGGCTCTGTGGCCGCTCATCAATTCGTACAGAATGACGCCGAGCGAATACACGTCGCTCAATGTGGTGGCGGGTTCGCCACGCACCTGTTCCGGGCTGGCGTAGTTGACGGTGAGCAAGGCGGTCGATGTTGAGTTGTCGAATCGATCGTCGTCGACCAGCTTGGCGGTACCAAAATCGAGGAGTTTGGGCGTGCCGTCCTTTGAGACGAGGATATTCGCGGGCTTGAGGTCGCGGTGGACGATCAGGTTCTGATGCGCGTATGCGACTGCGCCGACCACCTGGCGAAAGAGGTCCAGTCGGAGGGCCTCCGGCAGGTCATGGAGAGCCGAATACCGATCGATCGGAGTTCCGTCGACGTACTCCATGATGAGATACAACTCGCTGTCCGGCGTGACTCCGCCATCGATGAAGTGCGTGATGTTCGGATGATTCAGCGTGGCCAGGATTTGGCGCTCGCGGCGGAACCGTTCCTGGAAGGGTTGGATCTCAAAGGGCAGGCCGATGATCTTCACGGCGACTTTGTGCTCGACGTTGCCATCCACGCGGTAGGCGAGATAGACGGCTCCCATGCCACCGCGGCCGATCATGCGTTCGATCTGGTAGGTTCCGAAGCGCCGCCCTTCAGAATCGGGAATTGGGGGCGCCGGCGATCTCCGTTGATTCGCGGCTGAGCATTGATCGAAGGCGCGGGCAAGGGAAAGCGCCCGCCGGGCGATCGCGGAGTCCGCCCCCGCGCGCCGCGCGGCCTCCGCCGCGCGATCGGGTTCCGATAAGTCGATGAGAACGTGAAAGAGGTCTTCCACGGCGGAGGATGCGCTGGTTCTGTCCGGCACATCAGGCGAGGATTCGGAAACGGCGGGTGACGGATTCTTCGGCCAATTCTTCAAATACACACTGCGTAGTAATGCGACAATCGTGGGTGGAATGCCTCAGGAAGGCTTGCAACCCGCTTCCAGGCGGTCGTAGAGCCAAGCTAGCGCATAGCGCAATTCCCGATCGACCGTCGCCTTCGAAATGTCCAAGAGATCCGCCGTCTCCTCGGCGGTGCAGCCAAGAAAGATCCGCAACTCGACGACTCGAGCTTTTCTGGCGTCTTCGGCTGCAAGTTCGTCGAGCGCGTGATCGAGATCGAGTAATTCCGGCTGACGCGGATCGACCCAGGAGAGGTCCGGGCTGAGAGAAAGCGGAGTCAGGTCGGCGGCGCGCTTCGACGCGATTCGAGCCCGGGCGGAGTCGACGAGAATGCGGCGCATCATCCGCGCGGCGAAGACGAAGAAGTGAACCCTGTTGGCGAGGTCCAATTTCTTCTGGCGCAAGAGGCGCAGAAACAACTCGTGAACAAGTCCCGTCGGCTGGAGCGTGGCGCCCGAGCTCTCGCGGCTCAGATAGCCCGACGCGACGGCTTTCAGGTGGTCATAAACCAATGGCGCTAACTTATCGACTACGCCATCGTCGCCCTTGCCCCATTGCTGTAGGAGGACGGTGATGTCCCCCGCATCTGGCTCCATGACAGTTCGCAGCGTAACACAGGGGCAGTTTGTTCCTTGGCAACGTGATTCGTTTTCCGCAACGTCTTCGCATCTGTATCAGTGGGAATGATTCCAATGAATCCGAAGTGCGCGCTTGGGAGTATCTTCGTGCTGCTTGGCGCAGCGGCCGGCACCAACGCGCAGACGCCTGTCATCGGCAGCGTGGTCAGTAGCGCATCTTATGATGCGCGGCTCGCTCCGGGCGCGCTGGCGTTCCTCTATGGCACAAACTTTGGCTCCAATCCGTCGACGCCGGTATCGATTGGAGGAAAAGCGGCGGCGGTCGTGTTTGCATCGCCGACGCAGTTTGGCATTCAGATCCCGGTCGACGCAGCCGCCGGAATGACGACGGCTCAGATCGGCAGTTCCGCGCCATTCGCAATCACACTCAGCCAATACGCTCCCGCGCTGTTCAGCATCGACCAGAACGGGAAGGGACAAGTCTCGGCCACGAATAGCGGGGGCGCGATCAGTCCGACGAATCCGGCCAAACCAGCCGAGACGATCTCGATTTTCGCGACGGGATTGGGAGCTTCGAATCCGGTGGTCGGGACGGGCATCCCGGCGCCCGCCAATCCGCCCGTGGCAACCGTGGTGCAACCCGTTGTGACGATTGGCGGCCAGTCGGCCACCGTGATCGCGTCGGTGCTCGCCCCTGGGCAGGTCGGCGTCTATCAGGTGAACGTCCAGGTGCCGATGTCGCTGGCCGACGGCACCCATGCCATCGTGCTGACAGCGAGCGGATCGGCGAGCAACAGTTTGACGCTTCCAGTCTCCGCAAAACCGGTGCCGTCCGTGGGCGGAGTGGTGAGCGCGACGGGTATTCCGGGCAGCGTCCAACCGAATGTGGAATCCGGTTCGTGGGTGGCGATCTATGGGACGAACTTGTCCGACCTAACGATGGACTGGACCGGCAAGATCGTCAACGGTCTTCTGCCTACTGAACTTGGCGGCGTGAAAGTGACCATCGGAGGGCGCGCCGCCTATCTTTACTACGTAAGTCCGACGCAGATCAACGTCCAGGCTCCGGAAGCAAGCCTCGGCGACGTTCAAGTAGTGGTGAACAACAACGGGCGCGTCAGCCTGCCCGGCACGGCTACGGTGGCCACGCACGCTCCAGCGTTTTTTCAATGGGGGCCGACGAAGTACGCGATCGCGACACGCTATCCGGACAACCGCTTCCTGGGCGGGCCGGTTCTGGGTCCGGACTTCAGCGCAGCGAGGCCGGGCGATGTCGTCATCCTGTGGGCAACGGGTTTTGGGCCGACGACGCCAGTGCTTTCCGCCGGAAGCGTAGTGAGCGTCCCGGCCGTCACGGCAACTTCGCCGACGGTCGCCGTCGGCGGGCAGTCCGTTACCGTGCTGGGCGCCGCCGCGAGCGTCGGGCTTGTGGGCGTGTACCAAGTGGCGATCCAACTGCCCGCGAATATCCCCACGGGGGACGTCCTGGTGCGTTCCAGTATCGGGGGCGTCCAGACGCCGGATAACGTGTACCTGTATATCGCCGGCAACTAGCGGGTTGCCTTTCGGCAGGCCGCTCGCGGAGAACGCGATGGATTCCCGCTCGGCAAGCCCGTGATCGCGGCGACCCACCGGCAAGCCGGCGATATACTGGCAATCCATGAAGACCCTTGTCGTGGCGCTTGCTTCGATCGTGATCGGGGCGAGCGCCCTTGCACAGTCCGGCGACGGACCGCAGCGCCCGACGATCCTGCTGATCGGCGTCGCGCATTTCGCGTCGACCGCCGACGTGTTCAATACGAAGAAACGCGACGTGCAGTCGGCCGAGATGCAGAAGCAGATCGGCGAGGTGATCGACGCGCTAAAGGCGTTCCGGCCGACGAAGGTGGCGCTCGAGATTCCGTTCGGGAGCGAAACGGAGTCGAAGAACTTCGAGAAATATCTGGCAGGCGAGTGGAAGCTGTCGGACAACGAGCGGCAGCAGCTGGGCTTCCGGCTCGCGAAGGAAGCGGGCCTCAAGCGGATCTATCCGATCGATCACCGTGAGGTTCCGTGGGATTTCGACGCCATGGCGGCCTGGGCAAAGAAGAACGGTCAGCAGAGCCAGGTCGACGCGATCATGGAGTGGGGCAAGATCAACACGGAACGAACGGACAAGATGAGCGCCGAGAAGCCTCTCATCGAGTTATTGCGGTACTTGAATTCGCCGGAAGGTTTGCGCAACCGGCAGTCGGTCGAGATGAAGATGGCACAGATTGGCGCAGGCGTCGAGTATCCCGGCGCCGATGTGGTCTCGAACTGGTTCAAGCGCAATCTGCGAATTTATGCGAACCTGCGGCGGATTTTAGATTCGCAAGGCGACCGCGTGGTGGTGATCTTCGGGCAAGGTCACATGCCGATTCTCAGGGAATTGATTGCGGATTCCGACGAATTGGTGCTGTCGGATCCGCTTGCTGTGCTGA
>JBDTTK010000427.1:0-4561 GCA_039930685.1 Bryobacteraceae bacterium
TCCCACGCGAAATTGTCGCGCGTGTTTTGTGGAACCAGTCCGATGCTCAAGACCGCGCCCACGCCAAAAAAAACTTCGGCGGCAATCCACAGACGCAGTCCCAGGGGAATCGCCGTGCGCGGTTCTTTGCCACCTGAGCAACTCGGCTCCGCGGTACGGGCCGCCGTCCACGATCTGGATTCGGCGCAGCCCATTTATCAGCTTCAGACCATGGAGCGCATTCTGGAGCGGTCGGTGGGTAATCGACGGCTCTACGTCACTTTGTTGGGGATCTTTGCCGGCATCGCGCTACTGCTCGCGTTGGCGGGGATCTACGGAGTGCTCTCGTACCTGGTCACGCTCCGTACCCGCGAGTTCGGCGTCCGGCTGGCTCTGGGCGCGAGCCCCTCCAACCTGCTTGCCGACGTGCTGCGGCAAGGTGCAATTCTGGCAGTGGTTGGCCTCGCCGCCGGAGTAGTGGGCGCGTTGGTTCTCGCGCGGTTCCTCGGAACGATGCTCTATGGCGTGGGCGCCACCGACCCCGCGACCTACCTCAGCGTGGCGCTCCTGCTGGGCGTGGCCGTGATGGCGGCGTCGATCGTGCCGGCAATCCGCGCGACGCGCGTCGATCCGATGGTGGCGCTTCGGAGCGAGTAGGCTCTAGGGCGCCGACCGCAGACGCCGGGCTCGAAGCGAAGCTGCCCTGGCCTGCGCCTTGGCTTTCATTGCGCGTAGAACCTGCGCCTGCACTTCGACAAACGGAATCAGGTTCACGCTGTCCCCGCCGAACAGAGACTCCTCAATGGTCAGCGCCCGCTCGATGGCGATCTTCGCGCGGGCTGCATCGCGGAGCGAAAGATCCAGCAAGGCTTCTTCGAACAGAGTCTCGGCGCGCTGCGGCGTGGCCTCGCCCGCAAGAGCCAGGGCGTGATTCAGCGCTACGCGGGACCGGGACGAATCGCCCCGCAGCCGATGGATCGCCGCCAGATTCCGCCACGCCTGCCAGCAGCCGGGATCCGCGGCCAGGACCGCCCGGGTTAGCGATTCGGATTCCGAAAGTCGTCCGGTGGTTCGATAGAGCGACGCCAGATTGATCTGCATCCTGCCGCGGACTTCCTCCGCGGAATCATTGACCGCCTTTCGCAACAGCGGCTCCGCTCGCGCAGCGTCGCCGCGATCCCAGTACAGCATCGCGAGGTTGTTCTCGATGAACGCCAGTGTGACGCGATCCGCCCGTGCGGCCAGCTTCAACGCCCGTTGGAGGATCGGTTCGGCTTCCGCGCGGCGGCCCTGATCCCGATAAACCGCCGCGAGATTGCTAAGCGGACCGGCAAGTTCCGGCGCATCCATACCCTCGGCGTCTTCGAGGAGCAGGACAGCGCGCGCAAACAGGTCTGCCGCCTCTTGAAATGACCCGGCGGCCCGGCATCGGAGACCGCGATCCGCAAGAGTCTCGACCTGCTTCGGAGGCTTGGCGGGAATGGGCTGAAGCGGAACCGCGTTTGGCGGACAGGATCCGGCTCCTCCCCTGAGAAACATGGACAAAGCGATCGGCAAGACGTACATAAGCGACCACATAGTCGCGCCGCATTTCCAGAACTGCGGCCGCCGGCGCATTTGGCCCCAAGCCGATCCCTTTCCGCGTCAATGTCTTGGCGCTCGCGGCTCACGTTCTGCGAGGCTTGTGACTGGAACTGGCATCGGCTACGGCAGGGTGCCTCCAAAGGGACCGATACAATGAAGCCAATGCCCTCTTTCGCTCTCGCGGCGCTGATCCTGTTCGCGAGCCTTCTTGCCGGCCAGACCGTTCCGCAAGTCCTACCGATCGCCATCCGCAACGTCACGATTGTGGATGTTGTCGACGGAAAATCGATCCCGGACTCCGCGCTGCTGCTGCGCGACCACAAGATCGCTTATGCGGGTCCCTCGGCTGGGTTGGTGGTTCCGCCGGGTACCAAGATCGTCGACGGCGCCGGCAAGTTCGCAATCCCCGGGTTGTGGGACATGCACGTCCATCTCTGGGAGACGGAAAACCTCCTGCCGCTTTATGTCGCCTACGGCGTGACCGGCGTGCAGGATATGGGGAGCAACTTCGATCGCGTCAAGGCGTGGCGCAAGGCCATTGAAGACGGCAAGGCGATCGGTCCCCGCATCATTACGCCGGGACCCGCCGTGGATGGGCGGCCTTCGCCCGAACCCAAACTGCCCGTCCTTGTCGCCACCACGGCGATCGAAGCGCGCAAGGCTTTCGACAAGCTGTACGACCTCGACGTCGACTTCACGAAAGTCCTGAGCGGACTGCCGCGTGACGCCTACTTCGCGCTTGCCGAACAGACGCGGCACTGGAACCTTCCGCTACGCGGCCATGTGCCTACTTCGATCACAGTGTGGGAAGCGGTCGAGGCGCGGCAGCGGACGATCGAGCACCTGTTCGGCGTGCCTTATGCGTGTTCTTCGGAACTCCCGGACCTGGAACCCGAACGCCAACAGGCGTTATTGGCACAAGACCGCGCCGCGCTCCGCAAGATCAACGAGCGCGCGGAGAACTCGTTTAGCGAGGATCGCTGCGCGGCGTTGTTCCGGGAGTCCGCGAAGCTCGGAACCGCGTATACGCCGAGCCTGACTCTGTGGCGCCGGATGCTCAACCTCGATCTCGATGTGATGATGAAGGACCCCCGTCTGGCGGCAATGCCCGCCCCTATTCGCAAGGCGTGGCCCGATCCGCGCAAGGACGTCGCGGGCCGCACGCCGCAGGTGGAGACGCTGCAACGCCAGTACCTGCAGAAACTCGCCCGCATCGTGCTCCTACTGCGCGAGGGCGGCGTCATGACCCTGGCCGGGACGGATACAGGCGATGCCTACACGGTCCCGGGGGCGACGCTGCAAGATGAACTGGTCGAACTGGTGCAGGCGGGTCTGAAGCCGGTGGATGCGCTGCGCGCGGCGACTCTGACGCCTGCCCAGTTTCTCGGCCTCACGGACTCAATGGGCAAGATCGCGCCGGGGATGGCCGCCGACCTGGTCTTGCTCGATGCCGATCCGCTGGAGGACATCCGGGCGGTCCGCAAGATTGATGCGGTGTTCACGCGCGGGCGCTATTTCACGCGGGACGATCTGGATCGGCTAAGAACCCCGGCGAAATAAGCCGCGCAGTCGGATCTTAGTATTCGCAGAGCGCGCTGTGGACCGCGTACTTCTTGATCTCTTTCTTAGGTCCGCTGGCGTTATGGCAATCCTGGCAGCTCGCCGTCGTTAGAACGCGCCGGTGCCGCTCCGTATTGTGCGTATGCACGCGATGGCAGCTTAGGCACGTCACATCCGAGCCGAGCACGGCGACGTCCTGGACGTTACGCAGGACGTGCTTGTCACCGGCGTTGAGATTCGGATCGTCGAGCTTTGAAAAGTCGACCTGGTAATCCTTAAACAGGTTGTCGCCCACCACAAAGTTGTTTGGATACGGCAGGCCGGTGGACTTCGCCTTTGCCATTCCGCGAAGGTGGCAGGCGGCGCAGATCGAAGTGACCGCCTTCGTGTCGCCGTGCTTCTTCTTTGAAAGCCAGATGAGCGATGTGTCCTTCGTATGGTTCAGGTCGACGACGCCGTGGCAGACGTAGCAGTCGTGTCCGATGGCGCCGAATGACTTGGTGGCCGGGTCGATGGCGGTCGCGTGGCACCCGGCGCACTGATCTTGGAATTTGGTCTTATTCCAGCCGGCGGCGCCGGCGGTGGTCCAGCCGGCGGCAGACTTGACCGCCCTCAGCTCCTGGATATCGAACTTGTTGTAGCCGTCCTTCTTCAGGAATCGTGCGAAATTGCGGCTTCCAAGGAAGTGCGTGACCTCTTTCGCGAACGGCGCGGCCTTCGGATCTTTGAGCAGCGCGGCGAGATCGGGCGCATCCTGCACCTCACGCAGCGTCGCACCATGCGCGTTCTTCGGCCAGTCGTGCCCGATGTCCGCCCGGTGGCAGAAGAGGCATTCGTCGCCGTGGACGAATTCCGGGATCTCCTTGCCCGCGTGGCTTGAACCCCACGCCGCGGGGTCGCGCTTCTCCTGGGCGAACAGGCTGGCCGCGATCAAAGCACTGCCAACGAGGAGGGCTATCGTCGAGCGCATGAAACCATGATGCCTCTATTTCGGCGCCATGCGAAGGGCGCCGTCGAGCCGGATCGTCTCGCCGTTCAGCATCGGGTTCTCGATGATGTGCTGCGCAAGATGCGCGAACTCGGCGGGTTGTCCCAGCCGCGACGGATGCGGCACCTGCGCGCCGAGCGACGCACGAACATCGTCCGGAAGCTTGCCAAGCAGTGGAGTGTCGAAGATTCCCGGCGCGATGGTGCAGCAACGGATGCCGATGCCGGAAAGGTCGCGCGCGACGGGAAGCGTCAAGCCCACCACGCCGCCCTTCGACGCCGAGTACGCGGCCTGCCCGATCTGTCCGTCGAACGCGGCGATGGACGCCGTGTTGACCAGCACGCCGCGGTCGCCGTTTTCGTCCGGCGTGTTCGATGCCATCTTTGCCGCTGCGAGGCGAATGGAGTTGAAGGTGCCGATGAGGTTGACCCGAATGACTTTCGAGAACTG
>JBDTTK010000428.1:0-4553 GCA_039930685.1 Bryobacteraceae bacterium
GATCAGGGCGTGAGCGGGATTCCGGTCCCGAAGGCGAGTCTGGCGGGAAGCACGCTGACGCTGGATTTGGGCAACATGCGGGCGTCCTACGAGGGGACGTTGAACGCGGCGGGTAACGAGATTGCCGGAACGTTTTCTCAAGGCGGCAAGGTGCCGCTGAATTTCCGGCGGGTTGCGAAGATTGCAACGATCGAACGAAAACAAACTCCGAAACCGCCGTTTCCTTACACGGTAGAGGAGGTTTCGTATGAGAACAAATCTGGCGGGGTAACGCTGGGCGGAACCTTGACTATTCCGAAAGGTGCGGGACCGCATCCGGCCGTACTGCTCATTACGGGTTCGGGCGCGCAGGATCGGGACGAGACGATTTTCGGGCACAAGCCGTTCCTGGTGTTGGCCGATGCGCTGACGCGGGCGGGGTTAGCGGTGCTGCGATTGGATGACCGGGGTGTCGGCAAGTCCACCGGTTCGAACTCCACCGCCACGCTCCAAGACTTTGCCGGGGACACGCTCGCCGGCATTGCGTTCCTGAAGTCTCGCAACGGCATTGACGCCAACCGGATTGGGCTGCTCGGCCACAGCGAAGGCGCGATTATCGGACCGATAGCCGCTTCTAAATCAAACGATGTGAACTTCCTCGTGATGCTCGCCGGCACCGGTGTCCCGCTTGAACAGGTTCTCTATTTGCAGGCGGAACTCATTTCCCGGACGTCCGGCGTTCCGGATGCGATGATTGCGCAGAACCGGCGGCTGCAAAACGCAATGTTCACGATCGTCAAGGAAG
This sequence comes from Bryobacteraceae bacterium, assembly GCA_039930685.1. GTDB lineage: Bacteria > Acidobacteriota > Terriglobia > Bryobacterales > Bryobacteraceae > JBBQWZ01. Next base: position 785 of record JBDTTK010000428.1, read on the forward strand.
AGGCGGATCCAGCGAAGGCGGCCGAGAGGCTGCGAGAGGGGTGGGCGCTGATGAAGGCATCGCTTCCGGAGAAGGCACGAGCGGATGCGGCGATGTCGGACGAGAATCGCGATCAGCAAATCGCGATGATCAATTCGCCGGGAATGCGCTCGCTGCTCTCGCACGATCCGGGGCCGGCGCTGAAGGCGGTTCGCTGCCCCGTGCTGGCGATGAACGGCCAATACGATCTGCAGGTTTCGCCGCAGCAGAACCTTCCTCCCATCACCGCGGCGCTCGCGGCGGGCGGCAATCCGGACTTCACGATCGTCGAGCTACCGAGGCTGAATCATTTGTTTCAAACATCCCGGACAGGCAATGTTGCGGAGTATGGAACGATCGAGGAAACGATGGCACCGGCGGCGCTCGAAGTGATTACCACATGGCTGAAGGCCCATGTGAGGCACCCCTAAAATCGGTCCGGACGGCACCCTTGACGGGCGCTGCCCGCATGGTTACAGTGGGGAGTCCTTTTTACGAGACGCCCCTCCGGGATCTCCATAAACATAATGTCTATCGCGCACGCTTCCGCTCAAGTCCCCGTCTCCGCCGACGAGCCGAGAGAGAAAAAAGACGACCTGCCCGGACCGAATCTGGACGCCGCGGAGGTCGTCCGTTTGATGGCGCACGAGCTACGCCAACCTTTATCGACCATCGAGTCGATTGCGTATTACCTCAACCTCGTTCTGCCGCGCGAAGATGGCCGCGCGCGCGAACAGCTTTCGCGCCTGCAGAGCCTGGTTGATCAATCCAACTGGATCCTTTCAAATGGTGTCCGCTGCGTCGAGGTGTCATCGACCGCGCGGGAACTGGTGGATCTGGAAGAAGTGGCTTCGGACGCACTCGCGCGCCGCATGCCGGAGATCCGTGTGGATGCGCGGTTCGCGGGCGCATTGCCACACGTGCTGCTCGATCCCGGGCAAGCCAGACATCTAGTGGCCGGACTGCTTTCACTTTTCGCAAAGGGTCCGGCAGACGGGCCGGCATTGATCGTGACCACGGCACTGAGAGACTCGAGGGTCGTCCTTGAGCTGCTCAGTTCCCGGCCCTCACTCGGTTCGCTTGCCGGTACATCCCTCAGCCTCGAGAGTGCGCGGCAATCGGCACAAGCCAATGGCGGTACGCTGGAGTTTTCGACAGACTCCAACGGGGCCAAGGTGAGTGTGTCTTTCCCCGTTTTCGGGAAAGACGCGTGATTCGCCATTTACTTTTTGTTTATCTGCTGACTTCGCTGCTCGGCGCCCAAGTACCGGCGCGCGACCGGCGCATTACGTATACGCCGAACACGGATACGCATTACACGATGCCGGCGTACCGGAATTTGGCCGAGTGGCAGACTCGGTCCGCGCAAATCCGCGAGCAGATCCTGACAGCGGCGGGTCTCTATCCGATGCCGGACAAACCGCCGATGCGGCGCCTGGTTTACAAGACGATCGAGCACGACGACTACATCGTCGAGACGATGTTGCTCGAGACGCTGCCCGGCTACTTTGTCGGCGGGAATCTCTACCATCCGGCAGGCAAGAAGGGTCCCTTCCCGGCGGTGGCGCTTCCGCACGGGCACTTCAAGAATGGACGCGTTGAGAATCAAGTCAATGTGTCGACGCCGGCGCTGGGAATTAATCTGGCGCGGCTTGGCTTCATCGCGTTCGCATGGGACATGGTGGGCTACAACGACACGATGCAGACGCCGCACGATTTCTCCTGGCCGCCAAAGGGGTCCGGCGCCCAAGGGACGCGCGAGCTGCTGTGGTCGTTCACACCGCTGGCGCTGCAAATGTGGAACGCGATCCGGGCCGTGGACTTTCTCGAGTCGCTGCCGGACGTGGACCGGAACCGGATTGCGGCGACGGGTCCGTCGGGCGGCGGGACGCAGACGTTTCTGCTCTCAGCCATCGATCCGCGAATCAAAGTGGCGATCCCGGTGAACATGATCTCGGCGAGCATGCAGGGCGGCGCGGAATGCGAAAGCGCGCCGAACCTGCGGTTTGAGACGTTCAATGTGGAGATCGCCGCACTGATCGCTCCGCGTCCGATGCTGATGATTTCAGCAAGCGGCGACTGGACGAAGAATACGCCGCGCGAAGAGTATCCGGCGATGCAGACGATCTACGAGTTGTTCAACCAGCCGGACAATCTGGAGTTGGCGCATTTTGACGCGCCGCACAATTACAACAAGGCGAGCCGGGAGACCGCGTACCGCTTTCTTGCGAAGCACCTGCTCGGCAGGCCGGATCGAGGTCCAATCCCGGAGCCGGCAACTCAGGCGGAGCCGGCGAATGACATGCTTGCGCTGCGGACGCGGGGGATGCCGGCGGGAGCTTTGGACTACGGCCAGGTGTTTGCGCGATGGCGGGAGATGCTAGCCGGGGTGGCGCCGTCGAGGAACCGTCTGGCCCATGCGCTCGCGATCGAATGGCCGCTATCGCCGGTTGCCGAGGTAGCGGGCGATGAGATTACCCTGACACGGCCCAACTCCGGAGACCGAGTAAGCGTCGTGCACGTGCCGGGCAGCGGAACTCCCTTAGTCATTGTTCATCCGGACGGCGCGGAAGCGGCGCAAGCGCTGGTTCCACCGGGCCGGGATTCTTATCTGGTGACGGTCTTCGAAACCGGAAAGGCCATCGAACCGCGCAACACTTCCGACCGGTACTTTGTCGGCTTTAATCGCACGGACGATGCGAATCGGGTCCAGGATATTCTGACGGCGCTCGCGTGGCTGAAGCGGCCGGTGACGCTCGAGTGCCCGGGCAAGGCGGCGATTTGGTGCACATTTGCAGCGGCTGCGGCCCCGGTGGACGTGACTCTAGACGCACCATTGGCCGGGTTCCGAGGGACGGACGAAGACTTCCTGCGGGATTTCTACGTGCCCGGAATTCAGCGCGCGGGCGGACTGGCGGCCGCGCTTACTGTTCTTAAGGATGCCGCCGCGGCCAAGCCTACAGGCCAGCAAGCGGCGCAACAATAATCGGCGTCGAAGTCGGCTGTGAAGATCCCCCTCCCGGCTCGACGGTGACCGCAACCGCACCGGTGCCTTGAAGATCGAAGGCGCCCGCCAAGAGATGAACCGCGGTTCCGCCGCTATCCGCGCCGAACAAGCCGGCCGGAACGGGTTTTCCACCTTTCGGAATGACCCACATCTGATAGGTTTTTCCGGCGTCGAGCTTAGGCATGTTCGAGGCGACCAACAACACGCCGCTCTTCGGATTTACGAAAACATTGCCGCGAGGAGGTGCAGGCTCTCCTTTCCCGAAGCCGACCAGGCGCGTCTCAGGCTCATCCAGAAAGCGGACGGCGGCATTTACGCGGGCATAGTCGGCGCGCACCTGGGCGAGCACGACACGGGTGTCGTCGGCGGCCTTCGCCAGATCGGCAATCTCGGCCGACTTGCCGCGATTATCGATGCCGAGCCAGACCATCCCAATGACGAGCATGGCGGCGACGGCGGGCCACATCCAGTTCCAACCGCGTTCGGAGCTTTCCTGGCCGACCGCAGCGAGCAGTTTCTTTCTGAGGCGCTTGGAGGGCTCCATCTGCGGCACCAGCGACGCGATGGTGGCGTTGGCGAGGATTGCCTCATGCAAGGCCTCTTTCACGTCCTCGTTTCCGTCGGTGAGCAGGCGTTCCATCTCGGCGAGTTCCTCTCCGTCCAGAACGCCGAGGGCGTATAGCTGACACTGGTCGCGCAGTTCCTGGGGAGTCATGCGAGGGCTCCTCCCAGTTCATCGCGCAG
>JBDTTK010000429.1:0-4549 GCA_039930685.1 Bryobacteraceae bacterium
TTGAGGCCACCGATCGGCAGCACCTTCCCGCGAACCGTGATTTCACCCGTCATGGCGAGATCGCCCCGGACAGGAATGTTGGTCAGCGTGCTGATGATGCTCGTCGCGAGCGTGATGCCCGCCGAAGGTCCGTCCTTGGGGATGGCGCCTTCGGGCACATGCACGTGGATGTCGAGATGACGGTAGAAGTCGCGCGGCAGGCTCAGGGAAGCAGCCCGGCTGCGGACATAACTCATGGCAGCGTGCGCCGATTCCTGCATCACGTCACCGAGCTTGCCGGTGGTGGTGAGCTTTCCGCGGCCCTCCATGATGGTGGCTTCGGTCGTTAGAATCTGTCCGCCAACCTCGGTCCACGCCAGGCCAATGGTGGCGCCTACTTCGTTCGTCTTTTCCGCCTGCAGATCGCGGAATTTCATCGGTCCGAGGTATTCGACGACTTTGGCCGTGTTTACCACCGAGCGTTCAAATTTCTCGGCCTTCTTACCGGACTGGGCCCGTACGACGGAGCGAGTCACTTTGCGGCAGACGTTTCCCACCTCGCGTTCGAGGTTGCGGACGCCGGCTTCGCGCGTGTAGCCCTGGATGAGGGACTGTAGGCCTTCATCGGCGAATTCGACTTCACTCGAAGTGAGGCCGGTTTCCTTCATCTGTTTCGGAACCAGGAACTTTTTGGCGATCTCGAGCTTTTCGAGCTCCGTGTAGCCGGAGAGTCGAATGACCTCCATGCGGTCCTGGAGCGCGGCGGGAATGGTGTGGAGCACGTTAGCCGTCGCGATGAAGAACACCTGGCTCAAGTCATATTCGACGTCGAGATAGTGATCCTGGAACATGAAGTTCTGCTCGGGATCGAGGACTTCGAGCAACGCCGCGGAAGGATCGCCGCGGAAGTCGGTCGACATCTTGTCGATCTCGTCGAGCATGAAGACCGGATTCCGGGTTCCGGCTTTCTTCATCATTTGCAGAACCTGGCCGGGAAGCGCTCCGATGTAAGTCCGGCGATGACCGCGGATTTCAGCTTCGTCGCGCACGCCGCCGAGCGAGAGACGGACAAACTTCCGGCCGGTCGCTTTGGCAATGGACATTCCGAGCGAAGTCTTGCCGACGCCGGGAGGTCCGACGAAGCAGAGGATCGAGCCGCGCGGATTCTGGACCAAGCGGCGGACAGCGAGGAATTCGAGAATGCGCTCCTTGATCTTCTCGAGGCCGTAGTGGTCGGATTCGAGGATGTCCTGGGCGAACTTGAGGTCGCGGATTTCCTTCGATTTCTTCTTCCACGGTACCGCGAGCAGCCAGTCAAGGTAGTTGCGCGAAACGGTCGATTCGGCCGACATCGGCGGCATCTGTTCCAGGCGACGGAGTTCGGCCGTGGCCTTCTCCTGCGCGTCCTTGCTCATGCCGGCAGCTTCGATCTTTTTCTTCAGCTCGTCGAATTCGCTCTTTTCGCCGCGGCCGAGTTCCTTCTGGATGGCCTTGATCTTCTCGTTGAGGTAATACTCTTTCTGCGCCTTTTCCATCTGGCGCTTCACGCGGCCCTGGATGGTGCGGTCGACATTGAGCTTTTCGATTTCAATGTCGAGCATCTCGGCGACACGGGTCAGCCGGTCGACCGGATCGAAAATTTCGAGCAACTCCTGCTTTTCCTCGACGGCGAGTTGGAGGTTGGCTCCCACCGTGTCGGCAAGCTTCGAGGGATCATCGACGCGGATCGCCGCGACCATCGTCTCGTAGTTCAGGTTCTGACTCAGCTTGACGTACTGCTCGAAAAGACTAGTCACACGGCCTGTGAGCGCTTCGAGCTGCGGACCCTGCTCGACCCGGTACGGGAAGGTTTTGATGACGGCGCGGAAGTAGCCTTCGTCCTCGGAGACCGAAACCACTTTGCCTCGCTCGACGCCCTCGACCAGGACCTTGATGTTGCCGTCGGTCTGCTTCAGGCTCTGGACTATGTTAGCGATCGTACCGACGGCAAAGATTTCGTCGGGGCGCGGCTCGTCAACCTGCGCGTCGTGCTGGGTGGCGAGGAAAATCTTTTTATCCCCGGCGAGGGCCTCTTCGAGCGCGCGTACGCTCGACTCGCGGCCGACGACGAAGGGCGTCATCATGTGCGGGAAGATCACAACGTCCCGGATGGGCATCATCGGGATGCGTCTGGTATCCGACTTTTCTTTGGAGCTAAGCATCGTAGAAACTAAAGGGGAATTTGTTGAACGGAAACGCCGGTAAGCCGCACCGGCTGCGGCTGCTGATCAAGACTTCCGGCCCTGTTTAGCCGGCCTTTTCGAGCAGCGCCATGTTGATCTTCTGCGTCATTACCATTTCCTTCGTCACGAGAAACTCGCGAACCTTCTTGTAGGAAGGAAGGTAATACATCAGGTCCAGCATCATGTCTTCAAGGATCATCCGTAGACCGCGCGCGCCCACTTTGCGCTCCATGGCAAGGAGCGCAATCGCTTCGAGAGCGTCATCACTAAACTTCAGTCTAACATTCTCAAACTCAAACAGCTTCTGGTACTGGCGGATGATCGAATTCTTCGGCTTGGTCAGGATCTGAACCAGCGCGTCCTTTTCAAGGTCCTCGAGCACCGCTACGACGGGGAGCCGTCCGATAAACTCCGGGATAAACCCGCTCTTGATCAGATCGACGGGTTGGATCTGCTCCAATAGAGTCAGATCACGGCGACCGGAGGCGCCGTCGCGGCGAACTTCGGGACGATCCTCCTCGGGAGGCACGAAACCCATGGTTTTGGTTCCGACGCGACGGGCCACGGTTTTTTCGAGGCCGACGAACGCGCCACCGCAGATAAACAGGATGTTCGTAGTGTCGACCGGCGTGAATTCCTGATGCGGATGCTTCCGTCCGCCCTGCGGAGGAACGTTGGCCACAGTGCCCTCAAGAATTTTAAGAAGTGCCTGCTGGACTCCCTCGCCCGAGACATCGCGGGTGATCGACGGGTTTTCGTCCTTGCGGCCGATCTTGTCGATTTCGTCGATGTAGATGATGCCGGTCTGGCAGCGCTGGACGTCCCAATCGGCGTTCTGGAGAAGGCGGAGAATGATATTCTCGACGTCTTCGCCGACGTACCCGGCTTCGGTCAGCGTGGTGGCATCGACGATGGCGAACGGTACATCCAGGATGCGAGCCAAGGTCTGCGCAAGCAGCGTCTTGCCGGTTCCGGTCGGGCCAATGAGAAGAATGTTCGACTTCGACAGCTCCACACCTTCGGGCGTGCGCTGCTTGTTCATCTGAATCCGCTTGTAGTGGTTGTAGACCGCAACCGCCAGCTTCTTCTTGGTCGCGTCCTGTCCGATTACGTACTGATCCAAGTATTCCTTTAGCTCAAGTGGCTTAGGAAGCTTGTGCGGCGCGCCATAGGTGTTCTCGTGACGATCGTCCTCGAGAATGGAGTTGCATACGGCGATGCATTCGTCGCAAATATAGGCGCGCGGATAATCGCTCGGCGAAGAGATTAGCTTGCCGACGACGTCTTGGCTCTTGTGGCAGAAGGAGCAGCGGAGAACTTCTTCGGAACCGGAACGCTTCACGCGCGCACCTCGTGGCAGGATGCAGGACCAGACATGCGAAAGTTCAGCATGTGGAGTAGTTTTCGTTTGCGGACGTTCCTAGTATAGCAGCTTCATACCATTCCGCTATGGTACCGCCGCCGGCAAATGCAAAGCGCTCACCAGACCACTGGAACCGGGTACCGGGCAAATTCCTGGTCCATAGTGACGATCGGCAACTGCTCAGTCATTGCCTGGGCGATCAGTAGGCGATCGAAGGGGTCGCCATGCAAACGCGGCAGACGGCTGAGTTCATAGAGATGATCAAGAGCAATCGGGAGCAGCCGTGCGTGCAGAGCATCCAGAATGAGCGGGAACACGGTCTCCGGAGGTGCGCCGAGTTCCAGCTTCTTGAGGCCGACCTTGATCACGATCTCCCACAACGAAGCTGCGCTCACGAATAGCTCCGCGTCCCCGGATAGCATCTTGACCACTCGCGCTGAAAGGCGGTCCGGCGAGCGGACCGCCCAAATCAGCGCGTGGGTGTCGAGCAGGAGCTTCAAATGGATTCGGGTCCGGACGGTCCCTCGAAGAGACCGGCGACCTCTTCGTCAACCGCGGGATCAAAGGCGTCCGGAGTTTCCGAGATCAGGCCGGCGAGCGTCCCGAGTTGGCGCGATTTCGGCGCGTCCGGGATGTAGGCGGTCAATTTGGCAATGGGCCGTCCGGCGCGGGCGATTACAATCTCTTCGCCGAGCTCAACTCGTTCGAGGATCTGCGAGAAGTGAGTCTTCGCCTCATAGACGTTGATCTGCGAGGGTGGCTTGAGGGCCCGAACGGTGGCTTGGTTCGCCATGTCCTTAATTGTAGGACAGACGGGGTGAATAGTCAATACAGACTAGATCCGCCTAGGTCAGGCTAGACCAGATCTAGCCTGACCTAAATAATACGGGAACATACTTTTCGAGAAATGCACTATTTAGATGACAGCAGGGTTTCGATCCGGCGCTTGCCGCGCCGGATGCCGTCGAGCTATTCGGCGCTCTTG
>JBDTTK010000430.1:0-4540 GCA_039930685.1 Bryobacteraceae bacterium
GACGCCCGTGCGGAAGCCGAGAGCGCGGTCAGGTTGCTTGGTATCAGACATGGAAGTTTCCTCGCGACGTTGGTGGATTGGAGTGCTGGAATGGCCATTCTATCGCAGTGCGGCGCTACCGCTGCACTGGCAGAATCACGGCTCGGATTAGGCGGTCGAGCTTCGGATATTCGCGATCGAGGTAGCTGTTGCCGTTCTCGAAGAGAGGGTCTTGTTTGCCGCCGCGCATGCCGCCGCCGGAGGTTTCGCCGTATCCGGCATAGCCGCGGTCCACGACGCCCATGCCGTCGACGACTTCGCCGATTGGCGCGAAATTTTCCTGGTCGAGGCGCGAGTTGTCGGCGAGGCTGATGAACAGTTGCGTGGTGCGCGTGGAGGGTCCGGTCATCGCGAAGGCAACGCGGCCGCGGGTATTCGAGACGCGACGCGGGTCGTCGGGGATTTGCTGCGTTCGCCAGATGCGTCCGACGGACGGGTCGCCGGGGATTCCGAACTGGACGATGAATCCGGCCCTCACACGAAACAGGCGCGAGTCGTCGTAGAAGCCGGCGCGAAGAAGGTTGTAGAAGCGGTCGACTCCGCGCGGCGCCCATTCCCGGCGGCATTCGATCGTGAAGAATCCCTGGGTGGTTTCAACCCGCACGCGGAACTGTGCCGGCGCTTTTTCGCTCCACCATCCGCTCTCCGGGCCGTGGAGAACGGCTTGCTCCGGCGTCTGCGAATGGGCGTTCGAAGCGGCGATGAGGAGGAGTCCGGCGAAGTTCAGAATGACGCGATGCACTGGCAACAGGATGGCGTCATTTCCCGGCACGCGCAAACGGAGACGCCGCGGACCGGAGAGCGGTCCGCGGCATCGTGGAGGAATCGGCGCGAAACCGGCGCGCTACTTGACTTTGAAGGTCACAGGGAAGGCAGAGCCGACATTGCCGGCCGCGTCCACGGCGGTCGCCGTGATCGTGTGGTTGCCGGATGCGACCTTCTTCGTGTTCCAGTTCGCCGTCGCGGACGAAGACGTCGAGGACGCAATGAGCACGCTGTCGACGTAGATGTTGACCTGTGTGACACGAACGTTGTCGGTGGCGGCGACGGCGATCTTGAGGGCTGTCGGCGCCGTGCTTCCGGCAGCGGGCGAGGTGATGTACACAACGGGAGCTTGTGTGTCCGAAGGCGGCGGCACGGTGACGTTCGAAACATTCAGCGTGGTGCTGGAGGTCGAGCTGTTGTTGGCGGCGTCGTAGGCTTTCACCATGATGGAGTGGTTGCCGTTTGCCGCGGTTGTCGTGGTCCAAGGGAACGAGAAGGATGCGGACGAGCCAGTCGACTTTAGAACGTTGTCGACATAGAACTCCACTCTGGTTACACCGACGTTATCGGACGCACTGCCGGTGATGTATACGGATCCAGAGACCGTGGTTCCGTTCGAGGGAGAGCCAATCGAGACCAATGGTGCAGTGGTATCAGAGGGTGCGCCGCCGGCGGCCTGCAATACGCGATAGGCGTTCACGCGACCCCAGCCGAAGGCGGAGTCGAAGCCCGGTGAACCCAGATCGTCAGCATTCTGAGTCAGAAGGCTCGTGACAGCACTCGGCGAAAGGCTTCCGTTCGCCGACAGCGCGAGGGCGGCGACTCCGGCGACGATCGGCGTAGAGAACGAGGTTCCCTGCCATTGCCCGTATCCGCCGCCGTTGTTGGTGGTGGAAATGTACGTACCAGGGGCAACCACATCGACCCAATTGCCGTAGTTCGAGAAGCTCGCCAGGGCGTCATTGCTGTCAGTAGCGCCAACGGCGATGGCGTTGTTGCAGGCGGCCGGGTAGTTCGGCGAAGAACTAGAGCTATTTCCGGCGGCGGCGACGACGAGAACTCCCTTGTTCCAGGCGTAGTCCACGGCGTTCTGAAGAGTGCTGGACGACATCGTCCCGGCGATGCTGATGCTGACGACACGCGCTCCGTGGTCGGCGGCGTAGGTGATGGCGCTCGCGATGTTCGAGTAGGTCGCATAGTTCGAAGAGTCGAGAGCTACGAGAGGCATGATTTTGCTCATCCAAGTCACGCCGGCGACTCCAGTAGCGTTGTCGGTGGCCGCGGCGGCAGTGCCAGCAACGGCGGTCCCATGGCCCAGAACATCGTGGGTGTCGGAGTTGTTGTTGACGAAGTTCCAACCGGCAACCATCTTTGAGGAAAGGTCGGGGTGGGATCCGTCGACGCCGGAGTCGACGATCGCGATGATGATACCGCTCGAGCCTCGATTGATGTCCCATGCGGCGGGAGCCGCAATTTTGGCCAGATGCCACTGGCCGGGAAAGCTGGGGTCGTTCGGTTGAACGGAGCCGTGGGCGTAGTAATCACGTTCGACGAACTGAAACTGACCGCTGGCGCGAAGGTCGATCTCCAACTGATCGATTTGGTCGTCCGCCGCTTCAATGACGGAGACAGGCAATCGCCCGATTTTGCGCGTCAGTTTGGCGCCACGTTGCGCAAGTCCTCGTGGCAGAGGAGCGTCTTCCATTCCGGCGAGATGGCCCACCAAGAGGCGGCCGGGGACATACTCAGGACTTTGGCCAAAAGCGGCAACGCTGAAAAGACCAGCGCCTAATAGGGCAAGAATTCTGCGAATCACTATTTCCTCTCCAAGCTGCGGTCTAACTCGGCTATGAATACATATCGGGCGTCTGGGGGGGTCACTGTCCGGATGGTTCTATGCATGTGGTGTCGGAAAACTACTTACGCTAGGACACAAGTCGGGCGCTGACTCTTTTGCGTGAAAAGAGCCTTTCGGGGGCCTGAACTGCCTGCCTGGTGTGAAGTAATAGGGGAGAGGAGATCGGCGGAAAAAGCGTTTCAACCAAATCGCTGCGAACCACACTTTCCTATTGTTTACAGTCGCCTACAGAAGATTAAGTTTCTGAGCCGGCGTTGCTGCGCCCAGTACTGGATCGCTGGTACTCGTAAGGTTTCCACTTCAGCCCTTCGGCCGGCGAGTAACTACCGGGTAGTACGAAAACCCTAAGTAAGTGTCGTGAGTCGAAGCTGAACGTCCGCTAATCGAGATTCGAGCGCCTGAACGCGGTGGCGGCTGCGGCGGCGAATGCCCGGACCTTGGCGTGATCCTTATTTCCGGGCGAGGCCTCAAGGCGGGAGCAGGCGTCGACGCCGAACGGGCGGGCGGCGCGGATGGCATCGGCCACGTTCGAACCGTCGAGACCGCCGGCGATCACGATGCGGGAGGCATCGGCGGGAGGCAGAGCGCTGAGCATCGACCAATCGAAGGAGATTCCGTTGGCGGCGCCATCAAGGAGGACCGCTTCAGCGGACGGATCCAGGGCGGGAATCGAATCAGAAATCCGATAGGCGCGCCAAACGGGGATACGAGACGGCGCAGGGCCATAGATTTGCGCCGCGTCAAGTCCGGGGAGATCGAGCGGTTCGCCGACGAAGACGCCGATTTTGCGGACCCCTTGCGGGACGAGTTCGGCGAGGCGCGCGAAGGCGTCGGGCGTCACGTACCTCGGACTGGGCGGGTAGAAGATGAAGCCGAGCGCATTGGCTCCGGCTTCGACAGCCACCAGCAGGTCGTCGGGATTGGTGATGCCGCAGACTTTAATGATCATTGGCGCAAGTTGCGAATCGCAGCGGCGGGGTCGCCGGACTTCATCAGATGCTCCCCGACGAGAAACGCGGAGAAGCCGGCGTCGCGGAGACGGGCCACGTCGGTGGCGGAATGGATTCCGCTCTCGGCGACACGAATCACGTCGGCCGGTATGCGAGGCGCGAGCGCGATCGCGGTTTCGAGAGTTACGTCGAAGGTATGGAGGTCACGATTGTTGACGCCAACGATGCGCGCTCCGGAATCGAGAGCAGCCACCAGTTCGGCCTCGTTGTGGACTTCAACGAGGGAGGCCATCCGGAACGCCTCGGCGAGTTCGCGGAAACGGCGGAGTTCTTGCGGAGTTAGTATCGCGGCGATGAGCAGAATGGCATCCGCGCCGTGAGCAGCCGCCTCTACGACATGGAATTCGTCGATCGTAAAATCTTTGCGGAGCACCGGAAGGCCCGATGCAACCCGCGCGGCGGCGAGGTCTTCCAAGGAACCCTGGAAGAAGTCGCGATCGGTCAGAACCGAGAGGGCAGCGGCGCCACCGCTCGCGTAGGACTTGGCGATCGCGGCCGGATCGAAGTTAGGCGACAGGACCCCTTTGCTGGGCGAGGCCTTCTTGATTTCGGCGATGATGGCCGGCGGATCGGAAGCGAGAGCGGCGGCGAAGTCGCGTCGCGCGGGAATCGAGTCCGATGCGATGCGTTCGAGGGCGGGGCGCGTGGGCTTCGCCAAGTCCAGTTCCTCGCGTTTGCGAGCCACGATGCGGGCGAGGATATCTGGGATAGACGAGACCATGGAGAGGAACCTCCATCATAACTTGACGGGCGGTTACACCCTCTCCCAGCCCTCGATTTTTGCATGCGGCTTGGCGGAATGCGGCAAATCTTGCGTACGAAGTCACTTGTTGCCTCATTTATTTTGAGCAGCTTGCGGCTGGTAATC
>JBDTTK010000431.1:0-4540 GCA_039930685.1 Bryobacteraceae bacterium
GTTGCGGTCGGCGGCGGCGGCGGGCGCGGCCGGGACCCGGTCCGCATTGCGGGTCACAAAGCGATAGACGCGTTCGAGGAATTTGCGCTGGCCGCCAACGCTCGCCTCGATCCACGGCATGTCCTTTTCAGGCGGCGCGGCGAACAATACGAACAGGCGGCACGTATCCGCGCCGTACTTCTCGATCATTTCTTCCGGATCGACGACGTTGCCCTTGGACTTCGACATCGCCGAGCCGTCCATGCCGAGCACCATGCCTTGTGTAAACAGGTTGGCGGCGGGCTCGCCGTTTGAAACCAGCCCGATGTCGCGCATGACTTTGGTCCAGAAGCGTGAATAAATCAAGTGCAGAATGGCGTGCGTTACGCCGCCGATGTATTGGTCGATCGGGAACCACCGGGCGATGGCCGCGGAATCGAATGGGGCGGACGAATTCTTCGGATCGCAATAGCGATAGAAATACCAGGACGAGTCCACGAACGTATCCATGGTGTCGGTCTCGCGCTGCGCAGCGCCGCCGCATTGCGGGCAAGTCGTGTTGACGAAAGCCTCGTGGTCCGCGAGCGGAGACCGGCCTTTACCGGTGATCTTGACGTCGAGCGGCAGCACGACCGGCAGGTCCTTTTCGGGAACCGGAACGATGCCGCACTTCGGACAATGAATGAAGGGGATCGGCGTGCCCCAATAGCGCTGCCGCGAAATGCCCCAGTCCTTGATGCGGAAGGTGATCGCCGCGGCGCCGAAGCCGTTTTGTTCTGCGAACGCAGCCATCTTGGTACGCGCTTCCGCGCTTTGGAGTCCGGACCAGTCGCCGGAGTTTTCGACGATCCCGTATTCGCCAAAGGCTTCCCTGGCGATGGCGGGAAGTACGCCATCGACCGGCCGGATCACAGGCCGGATCGGAATCCCGAACTGCGTGCAGAATTCGAAGTCGCGCTCGTCGTGCGCGGGCACTGCCATGATGGCGCCCGTTCCATAGCCCATCAGCACGAAGTTGCCGACCCAGACCGGGACGCGCTCACCGCTGAACGGATTGACGGCGTACGCGCCGGTGAACAGCCCGTCCTTCACGATGTCACCCTGATCCTGCTGATTGGCGCGGTCGTCGATCATCGCCTTGACGCGGGCTTTGCCGGCGTCATCCAATAGGGGAGCAACGAACGGATGCTCCGGCGCTAGAATGACGCAGGTCGCGCCATAGATCGTGTCGATGCGCGTCGTGAAGACGCGGACCTTCTCGCCCGTCGCCTCCATCGTGAAGTCGACTTCGGCGCCTTCGCTGCGTCCGATCCAGTTGCGCTGCATGGACAGCACGCGCTCCGGCCAGCCGCCTTCAAGACTCTTGATGGCGTCGAGCAATTCGTCGGCGTACTGCGTGATCTTCAGGAACCACTGTTCGAGGGTTCTCTGCTCGACTTTGACGGTCTCATGACGCCAACAGTAGCCGTCGATCACCTGTTCATTCGCGAGGACTGTGGCGCACTCAGGACACCAGTTGACGAGCGCCTTCTTGCGATAGGCGAGCCCGCGCTCGTGCATTTTCAGGAAGAACCATTGGTTCCAGCGGTAATAATCCGGAAAGCAAGTCGTGACCTCGCGGTCCCAGTCGTAGGCGAACCCCATGCGGTACATCTGCCGCTTCATTACGGCGATGTTCGACACGGTCCATTCGTGGGGATGCCGGTTGTTTTTGATGGCGGCGTTCTCCGCCGGAAGTCCAAACGCGTCCCACCCCATCGGATGCAGGACGTCGTAACCCTTCATCCACATGTAACGCGCGAGCGCGTCGCCGATCGAGTAGTTCCGGACGTGGCCCATGTGCAGGCGGCCGCTCGGATACGGAAGCATTTCGCAGACGTAATACTTCGGTTTGCCCGAAGCGGGATCGGCACGATAAAGGGCGCTGTCCGCGATCCACTTTTCGTGCCACTTCAACTCGATTTCTTGATGGTTGTACGACTGTTCCGGCATAAACTCTTCAGTATTTCGATATCGCGCCGCTCGTCGCCCGGTTGGTCGACAGGCGTTTCCAAAAGGAAAGGCTTGTGACGCAGTTTCGGATGCGTAAGGATGCGGCGAAACCCGTGTTCACCAATATAGCCCTTGCCGATGTGTTCGTGCCGGTCGATATGCGAGCCAAGCGGAGCTTTGGAGTCGTTCGCGTGGATGACGTGGATGTTCTCGAAACCCAGGACGCCTTCCATCTCGGCGAAGGTTTTCTTGGCGCCGTCGGGCGTAGCCAAGTCGTAACCCGAGGCGTGCGTATGGCAGGTGTCGATGCAGAATCCGATGCGCAGCCCGGTGTGCTGCAAAGCGAATTCGCGGAGAACCTTCAACTCCTCGAACCGTCCGCCGACCTGGACGCCGCCTCCGGCGCCGACCGTATTTTCGAGGAGCACAGTCAGTGAACCGGTATTGAGTCCGGCGCTGGCCGTGGCCAACGCCTGAATGATGTTGAGGAGGCCCTGTTCGAGCGTCTGATCCTTGTAATTGCCGGGATGCGCGACCAGGAAGTCGGCTTCGAGAATCAGGGCGCGTTCGAGTTCCTCGCGGAAGGCGGCGATCGAGAGGTTCCGAACGTTGCCGTCGCGGGAAGCGAGGTTGATCAGGTAATTGTCGTGGATGACGAGCGGCGTGAGATCGTGTTTCTCGCGTTCCTTGCGAAAGCGGGCGACATCGGGCAGCGAGAGTTTCGAGCCTTTCCACTGTCGGGGGCTGGAAGAGAAAATCTGGAGCGTATTGGCCCCGATCTCAACCGCTTGCAGCGCGGCGTTGACAACCGATCCGGCAATGGAGACGTGATGGCCGATACGCACGATCGAGGGCTCTTGGTGCGGAATGTCCGCAGGCGGAAGACCTCATCGTAGCGCATCGCCTCCGCAGCGCCGTCGCGCTCGGACCTCAGCGTGGTGAAGTTACGGCTGAGGCAACGCCGCCGCTCGTCCACTTTCTAAGGGTGCGGCGAATTTCGGCGAGTTGCACCGGCTTGGCCAGGTAGTCGTCCATACCGGCGCCCAGACAGGTTGCTTCCCCGTCCATCACGCCGCCCGCCGTCAGGGCGATAATCGGCGTTCGCGTGCCGGACTCGGCGGCTCGAATCGCCGCCGTCGCCTCGAAGCCATCCATTTCCGGCATCTGGCAGTCCATCAGGATCGCGTCGAAGCGTTCAATCGCGGCCAGGGCGACAGCCTCACGGCCATCGGCTGCAATCTGGCACGAGTAGCCGAGGCGCTCGAGCATCCGGCGCGCGACCGTCTGGTTGACGATGTTGTCCTCGGCGACCAGTACGCGGCCACTCGCTCCGATTTCAGATTGCGGCGGAATGAGCGTGGGTGGCGCTTCCGGATCGAGCAGACCCTCGACCTTTTCGACTTCGATCTCGAACCAGAAGTCGGAGCCGTCGCCCGGCGTACTGCAAGCGCCGACCCGTCCTTGCATGGCGTCGATCAGGCGTTTGGAAATGGAGAGCCCAAGGCCGGTACCACCATAGCGGCGGGTTGTGGACGCATCGGCTTGAGTGAACGGCTGAAAGAGGCGGCTTAATGTCTCGCCGGAGATTCCGATACCCGTATCCCGCACGGAAACTCTCAAAAGCGCGCGTCCCGGCGCGCAGTCGGTGACCTTCGCGTCGACGGTCACCGCACCCCGTTCAGTGAATTTGACGGCGTTGCTGATGAGATTGAGCATGACTTGCCGAATGCGGACCGGATCGCCCAAAAACAGATCCTGTTTCGCGGTCAAAGAGCAAGTTCCTCGACAAGTATCGGCGCATGCGGAAACAATCGCGATGCCCTTGGCGGCGGCCTGCTGCGTCTGGAGCGCGATCGCCTCGCGTGCGATCCGGCACAAGCTGAAGGGAATCGACTCCAGCACGAGCCTTCCCGCCTCAATCTTGGAAAAATCAAGAATGTCGTTGATCACCGCAAGCAGAGCCTGGCTGGCGGCGCGGATGGTGGACACGGATTCGCGCTGCTCCAGTGAGAGCTGGGAGTCCGAGAGAAGGCTGGCCATCCCGAGGATGCCGTTCAGCGGCGTGCGGATCTCGTGGCTCATCGCCGCCAGAAACTCGCTCTTCACGCTGGTGGCGCGCTCCGCGCCGACCTTCGCAAGTTGTAATTCGGCGGTCCGGATCCGGACCTGACGGCGCAGCGAGCCGTTCCAAAGCAGGATCAATCCGACGGTGATCAGCGTGCCGAGAAGAAATCCGGCGGACTCCTTCAGCCATCCGTGTTCGGACTGCATGAGGGTTTGCTGGGCGATCTCGTGGAGTTTGCCGGAGGACTGGATGCCTTCCATCGCGCGCAGCACTTCGTCGATCCGGGGGATGCCTGGGCGAGAGGCGACCAGAAAGTTGGCGAACGCCCGCAGCGGGACGGCTTGCAGGTCGGCATGGACTCCCAGGGCCGAGGCGGCATGACGAAGGACCAGGTCGTTGCCTGCGGCCGCGGTCGCTTTCCCTTGGAGGACAGCGCCAACAGCATCCGCTTGATGCTCGACAATCAGCAAGCGGGGGCGCTGCCGCGCAGGAAGGCTCAGAAGG
>JBDTTK010000432.1:0-4526 GCA_039930685.1 Bryobacteraceae bacterium
AGCAATCCGCGGGCTGGATGCCTTTCTTGAACCGTTTCCTGCCGGACCCAGTGAACCGGAGACCGTGATCCAGATGCTGGACGAGATCGGCTCGCCGGCGACGATGGGCATTTCCGGACCACGCTTTTTCGGCTTCGTCATTGGCGGATCGCTTCCGGCCGCGCTCGGGGCCAACTGGCTGGCGACCGCATGGGACCAGAATGTCGGCCTGTTCGGAGCGACGCCGATCGCCGCGCTTCTCGAGGAGGTTGCGCTGGAGTGGTTGCTAACCGCGCTGTCGCTGCCCGCGGGATCGGGAGCCGCATTCGTGACAGGGGCGACGATCGCCAATTTCACAGCTCTCGCCGCCGCGCGGCATGCGGTTCTCGAACGCGCCGGTTGGGACGTCGAAGCGCAAGGACTCTTCGGAGCGCCAGAGATCCAGGTGGTAGTCAGCGAGGAGTCGCATCCGTCGGTATTCAAGTCGCTCGGGATGCTGGGCCTTGGGCGGGAGCGGGTCGTGCGCGTGCCTGTCGACGGCCAGGGCCGCATGCGCGCGGACCGGTTTCCCGAGCTCCGAAATCCGAGCATCGTGTGCGTCCAGGCGGGGAACGTGAACACCGGCGCGTTCGATCCGATCGCCGAGATCTGCCGGCGGGCTCATCAAACCAACTCCTGGGTGCACGTAGATGGCGCGTTCGGCCTGTGGGCCGCTGCGAGCCCGAAGTTTGCGCACCTCACGGAAGGATGCGCGGAAGCCGATTCCTGGGCCACGGATGCGCACAAATGGCTGAATGTGCCCTACGACAGCGGACTCGCATTCGTGCGCGATCCGCAGCATCTGCGCGGCGCGATGAGCCTCACCGCCGCCTACCTTCCGCAAGGCGATCATCGGGAGCCGCTACAGTATGTGCCCGAGCTTTCGCGCCGTGCGCGGGGCGTCGACGTTTGGGCCGCTTTGAAATCGCTCGGCCGCACCGGGCTGGCGGATCTCATCGAGGGCAATTGCCGATGCGCGAGGCGTTTCGCCGCAGGGCTATCCGAGGCGGGATTCGAGATCCTGAACGACGTGGTGTTGAACCAGGTGCTGGTGACGTTTGGCACACCCGAAGTGGATCAGCAGGTGATTGCCGGAATCCAGGAGGACGGAACCTGCTGGGCGGGTCCGACGTTGTGGCAGGGGCGGTCCGCGATGCGGATCAGCGTTTCGTCGTGGGCGACCACCGAGGCGGATGTCGATAAGAGCGTGGCGGCGATGGTGCGGGTCGCGGAGAAAGTGGCGGACCAAGCGCGAACGGAAGTGACCGCTTAGGGGTGTCAGCTGGGTTCGCGGTTTCTTGCTAGAGCGACCGGTAATACTCCTCGACGGGCGGAACCGTCGATATGTCACCGAGTTCTTTTAGCCGTTGCGCCGAGGCCTCCCAGTGATTCTTTGTCATGGCGCCCAATTGCGGGGCCTCGATCAGCGGTTTCTCGGCTTCGGCGACTTCGTTGAACGTGGCTATATCCATGGACGGATTCAACGCCTGCATTTTCACGTTCACCTGTTGAGGGTTGTCCAGATAGGAGCGCCAGCCCTCGCGGACAGCAGCCACCATTGCCTTGACCACGTCCGGCTGTTTCTTCAACATTTCTCCGCTGACGGCCATGACCTGCGCGTAGGGGTCATAGCCCACGTCGGCGACAGGGAAGGTTTGAACTTTCGCGCCTTTTCGGCGGGCCGCCAGAGGTTCCGCGGTGAGGAAGCACTGCTGGGCAAACATCGGGTCGTTCAGAAACGGCCCGATGTCGCCGGCCGGCGTAGGAACGATCTTCACTTTGTCGAAGCCGTATTTCTGCTTCAAGATGCGAGCAAACGGCAATCCGATCTGAATGGCCAGGGTGCCGCCCTGGACTACGTCGGCGATGGATTTGAGATGGCGCGATTCGTGCACCATGATGGCCATCGGGTTCTTCTGGAAGGAGGCAAAAACGCCGACGACGTCGTTGCCCTTGGATCGCGCGAGCACAATTTCGTCGCCCGAAACCATGCCGAATTCGGCGGACCCGGCGCCTACCATCTGGACCGTCGGCGTGCCGGCGCCGCCGGGAAGGATGTCGACGTCGAGGCCGTGTTTCTTGTAATCGGCGGCATAGAAGCCTCCGAATTCCGGATCGGGCTTCCAGTTGAGAGCCAGGCGGAGTTTGGAGGTCTTTCCGCAGGAAGCGAGCGTCGCGGCGAGCGGCGCGAGGTTGAGGAACGAACGTCGATTCACCCGTCGATTCTACCTGTTTCAGTCGTGTTCCGACGCGTGCCAATGGCGTAGCGATACGGCGCTTATGAGGTTAATGAGGCCGAACAGGCCCAAACCGAGTAGTGACGCAAGGAGGACCGCCGCAAATACTTTGTCGGTGCGTTGCTGGGTGCGCGCCACATCCACGACCGAACCCAGCCCCTGACCGCCGATGAACTCTCCGACGATGGCGCCGATGACCGCGAGTCCGGCGGACACGCGTAATCCGGTGAGGATCTGCGGGAGGGCGGCGGGAAAGCGCAGCTTGAAAAGCGTAACGAGCGTCGACGCGCCGTACAGGCGGAACAGGTCGCGCAGTGCCGGGTCCGTCGATACGATTCCGTTCAGCGTGTTGGCGATCACGGGAAAGACGGAGCAGATGAAGGCCGAGGCAATTACGGTCCGCATTCCGTAGCCGAACCAGATCACCAGAAGCGGCGCAATGGCGACGATGGGGACGGTCTGGAAGAAGACCGCGTAGGGAAAGAACGCCCGCTGGATCCCTTTCGACGACGCAAGAAAGACGGCGATCGAGATGCCAAAGACCGTGCTGGCCGCAAATCCGATCAACGCTCCGGCTGAGGTCTTGGCGAGCGCGCCAAACAGTTCGGGCCAATCGTGCAGGATGACGAGGAACACGGCGCTGGGAGGCGGAAGCAGGTAGGCTTTCACGAGGTCGAGACGCACCAGGGCTTCGACGGCGATCACGATGACGACGAACGGGATCAAGGCGGGCAGAGTTTTCCGGAGCATCACTGCTCTTCCTCCATCGCGGTGAGCAGCACTTTCATGTCGGAGGCAAAGCGGGGATCGGTGCGCAATTCGTTGGAGCGCGTTTCGGGCAGCGAGAGGCGATGGTCGAGCTTGATATTCCCTCCGCGACGTGTGAGAACGACGGCGCGGTCGGCCAGGAAAGCGGCCTCGGAGATGGAGTGCGTCACGAAGATCACGGTCATGCGCCGTCTGATCCAGAGATCGCGGAGCTGCACGTCCAGGCGGAAGCGGGTGATTTCATCGAGCGCGGCGAACGGCTCGTCGAGCAACAGGAGCCGCGGCTCGGCCACGAGCGCGCGCGCGAGGGAGACGCGCATCCGCATGCCGCCCGAGAGCTGCGAGGGGTAGCGGGCCTCGGCCTCCTGGAGTCCGACGTTCGCCAGCGCTTCGTGCGCTTTAGCGAGCCTTTCCGCTGGCGGCACGCCCATCAGTTCGAGGGGCAGTGCGGCGTTCTCGAGCACATTCCGCCAGGGGAGCAGGTGCGCGTCCTGAAAGACGTAGCCGATCTGATTCGGAGCGTCGGAGGGTTCCAGAGTGACGGTGCCCGAGTCGGGCACGGCGAGTCCGGCGATGATGCGCAATAGGGTGGACTTACCGCAACCCGATGGGCCAAGGATGGCGAGAAACTCGCCCGTCTCGACACGGAGACTGATGTCATGGATGACAACGAGTTCCTGAAAGGCGCGCCGGACCTTCTCCAGCCGGACCCCAACGCCGAGGGTGGGGGCGGCGGAAGAAAGGGACATATATGGAACTATAGTCCAACCGAGAGGGTCGGGGCCCGCGGGACCGTCACATCCAGGTGGTTCCGGCCTTCACCGGAATTCGCTCTCGCGGCGAATCGGTTATCGAATCATTCCGAGCATGTAGGCAACAAGGAGAATCAGTAGGACCGTCCCCAATCCTACTCCAGCGCCACCTCCGGAGCCCCAACGGCTGTGGCCGTAATATCCTCCGCCAACTCCAAATACCAGGATCAAGATAATGATGAGCAGTAACATTTATTCTCCCTTTCTGTCGAATTCTTTGCCACGGCAGGGCCGGCGAAAGTTGTCAGTTTCTCCGGCCGCAGGTACAACGTCGATGTGTGACAGCGATCAGTTCCGAACTCCACGTCCGGGTCTTCTCGCGCGAGTGGTGAGCCGCTGGGTTTCAGGCACTCGGACGTTTCCTGTTGATCGAGGCGATCAACTACGTATCGAAAACTTTCTTGATCTCTCCGACTTTCGTCTGGATCTTTCCGTTGAGTTTCTCGACCTGGCCTTCGGTAGTCAGATCAGGGTCATCGGTAAGTTGCCCCGCCTTCTCTTTCAGGGCACCCTTCGCTTCGTGAAGCTTGCCTTCCAGCTCATCTTTCGTACTCGACTTCATGATTTCTCCCTCCTATGCGGATCTGTAACTTTGCTGTGCCTTGACTAGGGGTCGAGTGATGCTCTTAAGCGCTTGTTATCTCCCCCGTGAGCGCTGCCGTGGCTGCCGCCGGAACGTCAGGCTGACCAT
>JBDTTK010000433.1:0-4519 GCA_039930685.1 Bryobacteraceae bacterium
CCGGTTGAACCGGTTAGCAAAGATGGACGCGGAGTCGCGGTCAAAGGTTATGACGTCGTGGCGTATTTCACGCAATCGAAACCTGTCAAGGGTTCGTCACAATTTACGCACCAGTGGATGGGCGCAACGTGGCAGTTCGCGAGCGCGGAAGATCGCGATCTGTTCAAGGCGGATCCGGAAAAGTACGCCCCACAATTCGGCGGCTATTGCGCGTGGGCGGTCAGCAAAGGGTACACCGCGGAGACGGACCCGGACGCCTGGAAGATCATTGGAGGCAAGCTGTATCTGAATTACAGCAAGAGTATCCAGAAGCAGTGGGAGCAGGACGTGCTTTCGCGGATCGACGCCGCAAACAAGAACTGGCCGACGCTTCACAAGTAGGTTCTGAGTCGCTTAGTAGACCGAACGCTTCTGGACCGTTCCTTTGTTCGCGAAGCTGAACCGGGGCTCGGCGTCGCGCGTGCCGAGGACGCGGCCGGCGACGTACTCCCCGACGGCGGGTCCGTGCTTGAAGCCGTGGCCGGATCCGCCGCCCGCGAACCAGATGTTTTCGACGGTGGGATGGCGGTCCAGAAGAAAATCGCCGTTCGATGTATTTTCGTACTGGCAGACGCGCGACTCGACGAGCGGCGCGGTCTTCATCGCTGGAAAGCGCTCCACCAGGTGCTTGCGCACTTTCTCGAGGCTCGCTTTGGGAACAAGGCGGTCGTTCGAGTCAGGATCGAAGTCGGATCCGTGGGCGTCGTCGGCGAATTTCATGCCGCGATTCTCGAGGTCCGGAAGGCCATAAAAATTTCCGGCATCGATCCATGCCGGAAATGCGCCGAGTGTGAAGCGGCGGTCTCCGGGCGGGGGGCCAAAGAAGAACATCTCCTGACGGGTCGTGAAAATGCGCTTGCCGAGCTCACGCGGAAACACTTTGGGGAGCCAGGGCCCGCACGCGAAGACGAAGGCGCCAGCGCTGAGCTTCTTTCCGCTGGCGGTGGTCACGAAGGCAGCGCGTCCCTTTGATGGAGGCGGCGCTACCGATTCGAGAAGCAGGTCGAGGCCCGACGCTGTCATTTCCTGGACCAGGGTCTGCACGGACCGACGGGCCATTAACGCGCCACTTTCGGGTTCAAATACCCCGGTTGCGAAGTTGCCAAACGCGAATTGCGGGAAGCGTTTTTCGAGATCGGCTCGGCCAAGAGTCTCCGACGCGACTTTCAATTTGCCGAGCACTGCCGCCGTCGCGGCGATGCGCGGGTCCTTGGCGGCGCCGAGCCAGAGCACGCCAGTCTTGTGGAAGAGGGGGATCCTGGCGCGGCTGGAGAGCGCCTTCCACTGAACTAGCGACGCTTTCGAAAACCGGCTGTAGATCTCGTCGGCGCCATAGCCGCAGCGTATGATGCGCGACTCGCCGCCGGAACTGGCGCGGGCGTTTGAAGCGCCGTAGGCATCGACAAGCAGGACGCGCTTCTTTGCGCGGCGAAGGTGGTACGCGGTCCAGGATCCGAAGACGCCGGCGCCAATCACGACCACGTCGTAGGAGGTCTGCGCGGTGGCGGGTATGGCTCGGACAGATTTGCGCCCAGTGGACATGGTGATGACGGCCTTTCTCCTCATGTCAGGAGCGCGCCTGGAAAAAGAACAGGCGGCCCTGGAAGGACCGCCTTTCGTGATTCGCGCTCCTCGGAGACCTAGTCTAAGGGATCGACGACCAGCTTCGCCAGCTTCTCGCGGTGATATGTGCCATCGCCAAAAGCGATCTCAGAACCTTTCGCGCGCCGGTAATACAGGTGCACGTCGTTCTCCCAGGTGAAGCCCATGCCACCCTGAACCTGGACGCCTTTGTTGCCGACTTCGCGGAAGGCATCGCTCGCATACGACTTCGCGACGGAGACCGCGGCGGCGGCGTCCGGAGCGCCTTCGGTGAGAGCCCAACCCGCATAGATCGCGGCGGACCGCGTGCATTCCGTCGCCAGGTGCATGTCGGCGCACTGATGCTGCACGGCCTGATACTGGCCGACCGGTTTGCCGAATTGCTTGCGCGTTTTGACGTACTCAACGGCGAGATCCGTGACGCGCTGCATACCGCCCGCCATTTCCGCGGTGAGCGCGGCTGTGGCGAGTTGCATCGAGCGGTCGAGAGCGCCGCGCGCCTTGGGACCGGCGGCAAGTTCCTCGGCAGGAGTGGCGTCGAAAGTCAACTTGTACAGCCTGCGCGTCATGTCCATGCCGGGCATGAATTCGACCTTGAGGCCCTTTGCCTTTGCGTCGACGACGTAGAGTCCGCCGCGGGTGGCGACGACGATGAAGTCCGCGACGCCGGCATCGGGGACGAACCACTTTTCTCCAGTGAGGGCGCTGCCGCCGACGAGCGTCCAGCTATCGGGATCCCACGAGCCGTTCTTTTCGAGCAGCGCCAGAGTCGAGCGTTTGCTGCCTTCGGCGATGGGCGTGAGGTATTTCTTCTTCTGCGCATCTGAGCCGGCCGCGTCGATGGCGGTGCCTGCCATGAAGACGGTGGAGAAATACGGTCCGGGGAGATTGGCGCGGCCCATCTCTTCGAGGAGCGCGGCTGCTTCGACCATACCGAGCCCGAGTCCGCCGTACTCTTCGGGAAATATGATGCCGGTGAATCCCTGCTCGGCCATCTTCTTGTAGAGCGCTTCGTCGTAGGCGGTCTCGGTCTCCATCAGGCGGCGCACTTCGGCCGAAGGGCATTCCGCCGCGAAGAACTTCCGGGCGTTGTCTTTGAGAATCCGCTGCGATTCGCTGAGTCCAAAATTCATGATCGTTTCCTCGCCCTAGTAGCTCTTCGGCAATCCGAGCACGTAGTGCCCGATGATGTTGCGCTGGATTTCGCTGGTGCCCGCTTCGATCGTGTTGCCGCGGGAGCGAAGGAAGCCGTAGTTCCACATGCCGTCGTCGATGGCGTCCGGCGACTGGTTGGTGAGCTGCGCATAGGGACCGAGGAGCTCCATCGCGAATTGCTGCACACGCTGGTTCAGTTCGCTCCAGATTAGCTTTTGCACGGAGCCTTCGGGTCCAGGGACGCCCGACTGCGAGATGCGGCTGAAGGCGCGCATCTGGTTCAGGCGCATAATTTCGAGGTCGGCGTAGATGGCGCCGAGTTTTTGGCGGACGAGCGGGTCCTTCGCTTTGCCGAGCTGGTGCGCGAGTTCGACGAGCCGGTTGAAATTGCGCTTGTACATGATGCTCAGTCCGGCGCCGAAGGTGCCGCGCTCGTGCATCAGGGTGCCGATGGCGACGTTCCATCCGTCGTTGACTTTACCGACGACGTTTTCGACCGGCACGCGGACGTCGCGGAAGAAGAGCTCGTTGAATTCCGTTTCGCCGGTCATCTGGCGGAGCGGACGGACGTCGACGCCGGGCGTCTTCATGTCGACGAGAATGACGGTGAGCCCTTTGTGCGGCTTAGCCTCGGGATCGGTGCGGACCACCAGTTCGCACCAATGCGCGGCCCAGCCGTAGCTGTTCCAGACCTTTTGCCCATTGATGACGTAGTGGTCGCCGTCGAGCTTGGCCTCGGTGCGGAGATTCGCGAGGTCGCTTCCGGCGTTCGGCTCGGAGAAACCCTGGCACCAGATCTCCTCTGCGCTGAGGATTTTCGAGAGGTAACGCTGCTTCTGTGCGTCGTTGCCGTAGGCGATGATCGTAGGTCCGATCAGGCCGAGTCCGAGGACATTGGCCATCGGAGGCGCTTCGGCGCGCGCCATCTCCTCATTGAAGATGACCACTTCCATGGTTGAGGCACCGCGGCCGCCGTAAGCTTTCGGCCACTGAACGCCAGCCCAGCCGCCATCGAACAGCTTACGCTGCCACTTCTTGAGGTATTCGAAGCGGGCTTCCATGCCACCTTCGGAATTCCGGATTTTGATCCAGTCCTTGGGCACATTGGCGGTCAGCCAGGCGCGCAACTCGTCGCGAAACGCGGTTTCTTGGGGGGTCAGATTGAGGTCCACAGACAGATCCTTCCTGGTTCGCGGAGAGCGGCGTCGGTGGCGAAGCCGCCGATTTAACACTGTGAACCGCCAAGGCGAATTCAGAATATTAACAGATGGAGTCAGCGAATTGGCCCGTCGTGGAGCGAGTGGCCGAAGCGCCTGTACACGGAATGGACGCGGCGCGAATCATACATAATGGAAGCAACCAAACTCATCCATGTCGCGAGGCGGAAGCATCCGCCGAGCAGGCGTTGTTGTGTTGTCTGGAGTAAGGATGGTCTCTATGAACGTCTGCATGGCCGCGCAGTTATCCTTGTGCGCGGCAATCGCCGTTGGAGCGGTTTCCGCCGCGACATCGGACCGGCCGCGCGCCGGCAAGGTTGAAGTCTTCAAGCTATCCGACGTAAAGCCGGGGATGAAGGCGACTGCCTGGAC
This sequence comes from Bryobacteraceae bacterium, assembly GCA_039930685.1. Classification (GTDB taxonomy): domain Bacteria; phylum Acidobacteriota; class Terriglobia; order Bryobacterales; family Bryobacteraceae; genus JBBQWZ01. Next base: position 4,386 of record JBDTTK010000433.1, read on the forward strand.
GGTGTTCTCTGGATTTGAGGTCGAGCCCGTCCCGATCGAGATCATCGGCATTTCGCGAAACGGCAACGGGCCGAAGCAGGACATTATTATCGCCAAGATGGGCGGCAAAGCCCAACGCACGAATGTCGCCGGCG
>JBDTTK010000434.1:0-4515 GCA_039930685.1 Bryobacteraceae bacterium
GATCATGGCGCCGCCGGTCGACACCTCCATGCGGTCGGCGAAGATGCCGTCCGGACCCTCCGCGGCTTTCATGATGTCGATCTCCGGAAGATGCGTCAGCGCCTTCGCCCAGTCGACGGGCGGCATCTGCGGGGCCAGATCGAACATGCGCGATGCGCGAATCAGATCCTGCTGCGAGGTGTTCGGCGGGAACATGGGCCGGACCTGGTTCTGCTCGCCGTAGAGCCACGCGATGAACAGCATCTGCACTGCGCCGCCGCGATACCAGTTGCCCTGCTCCATATAGGGGCCGACGCGCCCGACGCCCGCGCCGAAGCCCTGCGGGATCATGGTCGTGAAGCCGGGGTTGTTCCGAGCGGCGACTGCCAACTGCCATTCAGCCGTTGAAGAGCAGCCGATGGTCCCGGACTTGGTGTTCGACCACGGCTGCGACGTCAGCCACTGGATAGCGTCATCGCCGTCCGACAGGGGCGCGCCAAGGATGTCGTAGTTGCCTTCCGAGAAGAAGTGGCCGCGCTCGTTCATCACGACATAGGCGTACCCGCGCTTGACGGCTTCGAGTTCCGTCGTCATATCGCGCGGCGCGCCGAGTTTCACGTCCCAATAGTTGAAGTTGTAGGGCGTCCGCGAAAGGATGATGGGGTACTTCTTGGAGGTGTCTTTAGGCCGGTAGATGTCGGCCGCCATGCGCTTGCCGTCGCGCATCGGGATCATGACCTTGCGGTCGATGATGGCAATTGCTTCGAGCTTCTTCTCTGTCTCAATCCGTTTTGCAATGGTGGCTGCATCCGTCGCAGGGCGCGGTTGCGCCGGGAGGCTCTGCACCGCGGCAAACAACAGCACCGCACCGAGAATGCCGCCGCGGAAGCGTTGGCGATTGCCCCGAAGTCTTGCGGCCGAGTCGAGTTTCATGAACGAAAGATGCTCCTGTTTCGAAGTTCTTGACGAGTAATCCATCAGTTTACGCCGAACTTACGCGCCCCGCGAGAGTTCCCGCCCCTTCGACCCACTAAACTGAATAGAATGCCTCGCATTACGCTGTGCTTCCTATGGCACATGCATCAGCCTTTTTACAAAGACCTCTGGACCGGTGAATATAAGCTGCCGTGGACGCGGCTTCATGCGCTCAAGGACTACTACGGCATGGTGAAGATGCTGGAGGAGTTTCCGGCTGTCCATCAGACGTTCAACCTGGTTCCCTCGATGATGGTGCAGATCGATGAATACGCGAACGGCGTCGCAGTCGATCCTTTCCTGCAGGTCGCGCTCAAACCGGCTGAAGATTTGACTGAAGGCGAAGTGCACTTCGCGCTCACATACCTGTTTCAGGCGAACTACGGCCGGCTGATCTTACGGTATCCGCGATACGCCGAGCTCTACGAATGGCGACACGACCGCAGCCGATTCGACGCGCAAGCGCTGCGGGATTTGCAGGTGCTTTCGCAAATCGCCTGGATCGACGAGGACGACCTGAGCGGCGACCCGTTCGTGCGCGGGCTTATCGAGAAGGGGCGCAGCTTCTCGCTCAAGGAGCAGGAAGCGCTCGGCGTCTGGCAGCGCAAGGCGATTAGCAGGGTGCTTCCGGTTTACAAGGAGTTTGCGTCGAAAGGCCAGATCGAAGTTTCGACGACTCCTTTTTATCATCCGATTTTGCCGCTGATTTGCGACTCCGACATCGCGTCCATCTCTCATCCCGGAGTGACCTTGCCGACGCGTTTCCGGTATCCGGAGGATGCGAGAGAACAACTCGAACGCGCCGTCGCCTATATGGACCAGAATTTCGGAATTCGCCCATCCGGCCTTTGGCCGTCAGAGGGCTCCGTCTCCGACGAGGCGCTCTCGTTGGCGGCGGAATCGGGGTTTCGTTGGGCCGCAACCGACAACGGGGTTTTGGCGCGCACGCTGCAGGCCGACGGTTCCCCCGCACGAACGTATAAAGCGTATCAATGGGAGAAAGGCGGGAAGTCGATGTCGCTGCTGTTCCGCGATCACTTTCTCAGCGATCTCATCGGGTTTTCCTACTCGGGAGTCGAAGCGAATGCCGCCGCCGATCACTTTCTGCACCAGATTCGCGAGAACTGCCGTCCTTTGATGGAAGCGGGAGAGACGCCGCTCGTGCCGATCATCCTGGATGGCGAAAATGCCTGGGAGCATTTCGAGCAGAATGGCCGTCCATTTCTGCGCGCGCTCTATTCGCGAATCGCAGCATCCGAGGATCTACAGGCCCTAACGGTATCCGAAGCCCTGGAGTCTCATGCCGCTGATCCGTTAACGAGTATCGCGCCAGGCTCGTGGATCAACGCAAATTTCGATGTGTGGATCGGAGCAGAAGAAGACAACGAGGCTTGGGAGCACCTGCGAGCCGCCCGCGAGGTATACGCGCAGAAGCAGTCGCTGGTGGGGGATCAGGCTAGAGGGCTAGCCTACGAAGAACTGCTCATCTCCGAAGGCAGCGACTGGAACTGGTGGTACGGCCCGGAGCATCATTCAGAGAATCAGGTCGAGTTCGACGAACTTTACCGCGGACACCTCACGAATGTCTACCGCGCGCTCGGCCAAGAGCCTCCGCCGGAACTGGCGATTCCCATTTTGCGAAGCCGCCAAGCACAGAATCACGACGCTCCGACGGCTCCCGTGACACCGTCCATCGATGGCGAAGTGACGACCGCGTACGAGTGGCTTGGCGCGGGACGGTATCGGCCCGATCCTCGCATGGGCGCGATGCACGGAGGCGAGCCGCTTCCGGTTCGAGAGATCTTCTACGGCTTCCACGACGGCCGGATTTCGGTGCGTGTCGATTTCAACGGACCGCCAGCTGGTCTCGATTTGCGCATGGAGGTCGGCTCTTCCGCAGTCGAGGGAACCTGGTCCACGAATGGTTTTCTCGTGAAGGAGTCGACCGGGGACATCACCTGCGCGTTCCGCAATGTTCTCGAAGTGCAGACGACGTCAAACGCGGACGCCGGCGCATTGCGGATGCGTTTTTCCCGCGGCGAGTTGCCTGTAGGCATAGTCGAAGTTCCCGTCGAGTATCCTAGCTAGAGCATGTCGATCGAATTCCGCGACGTTTCCTTCGGCCCGTTGACCAATTTCAGTGCGGTCGCGCCTACCGGCGCGATCATTGGCGTTCTCGGTGAGAAGGGATCCGGTGTCGCGGAGCTGTTGCGCCTGGCCGCCGGCACGGAAAAGCCGGCTTCCGGGGAGATCGTCGTGGGCGAGTCGCGACGGCTCGTTTCGCTCGGGGACACGCTCAATCTCGCGCCAGCGGACGTGCTTGCGCTCGACCAGGCGTTGGCGACACAGGATCCGATGGTGCGCGCGCGCACCGTGGTCGCGATCGACCGGCTGCGCCGCAGCGGTGCAACCATTCTTTTGTCCTCCTACGAAGACGCTTTGCTGTCGGGCCTTTGCGACGAAATCTGGTGGATCGATGGCGGAAAGCTCGCCCTGAAGGGCGATCCGCGAGAGACGCTCGAGCGTTACCGCCGCAACGTTGCCGAGCGTATTCGCGCGTGGGGCGGAACGCTGACGCCGCGACTGACGCCCTCGATGCGCAGGGGCGACGGACGAGCCGAGGTCCTGAACATCGAGACCCTCGGCGCCGACGGCAATCCGACGATCGTTTGGAAAAGCGGAGAGGAAGTTGCCATTCAGGTCGCGGTTCAGTTTCTGGAAGCGGTCGAGAAGCCGGTGTTCGGCATCCTGATCCGGACGCGAATCGGATTTGAGGTCTACGGAACGAATACGGACCTCGAGAAGGTCGAACTCGGTCCGCGTGCTCCGGGAGACGTAGTCCGGGTCAAGTTCTCGTTCGTCTGCCGTCTGTGCCCGAACGAATATACGATCACGGTTGCCTCGCACGATCCGGATGGAACGGCGCATGATTGGCTGGATGACGCTATCGCCGTGTCGGTGACGGATGCGCGGCCGACAGCGGGCGTCGCGAACCTACACGCTTCCGTCACGATCGAGTAACGGGTCAGCGCTCCAGTTGGCGGCGCATGTTCTCGAGGGATTCGCGCATCGCGGCAGTCTCTCCGGCGGGCTCAGTTCCACCCGGCATCAATGGGTGGCGTAACTGCCCGAACAGCGGAACCAGTTCCGGATCGCGCCAGCCGCGGTGGGCCTCGTCTTCAAGGATTTGCATCGCTTCGTCATGCGTGAAGGCCGGTTTATAAGGGCGCGAGGTGGTTAGCGCGTCGTAGATGTCGGCGACCTGCAGGATGCGAGCCAGCAGGGGGATCTTCTCGCCGGCGAGTCCGTCCGGATAGCCAGAGCCATCCCAGCGCTCATGATGATTGCGAATGATCGGCAGTACGGTTGCGAGCGTCTTCATCGGGCGGCAGATCTGTTCCCCGCGAACCGTATGGAGCCGCATTGTCGCCCATTCTTCTTCATTGAGCAGTCCGCGCTTGAACAGAATAGAGTCCGGAATGCTGACCTTCCCGATATCGTGAAGGTAACCGCCCCGATAGAGAGCCAGCAGTTCGGGCCGCGAAAGGCCAAGGGCCTGAC
>JBDTTK010000435.1:0-4511 GCA_039930685.1 Bryobacteraceae bacterium
TCAGCACTTCACGTAGCCCATAAAGGGGGCGGGAGGAGGGGCAGTCCCCGTTTTGGGCGGAATCAGATGGCACTGAGTGGACGCGTTTCGCTACCGAGCCAGATTTCGTGCATGACGAATTCGCTGGGCGGTAGCGCCGTGATGTGCGGAGTGATGACGAGCAGCGTTTCGGTGCGGCCTTTGTCGCGAGTGTTCTCGCGCAGGAATGGAATCCGGACGAGACCAGGAATGCCGGTGGTCGTCTGGCTGTCGTTCAACGTCAGCAGCCCGGCGACGACGGCACACTCGCCGGACTTCAGCCGGACCTTACCCGTGAACTTCCGCGTGGAAATCACGGGAATCCCGTTGGAGGCCATGCTCCCGAGCACTTTGAATTCGCTTTCGATGTCGAGCGAAACTTCGTCGGCGCTGTGGATGGTCGGCGTGACCTTCAAGACGATTCCCAGGTCCTCAAAGTTGATCGTTGGCGGCGGCGTGTATACCTGACCAGACCCGCCGTTCGAACCGGCGCCGATATAAGCGTTGGTGGCGATGGGGTATTTGTCGCCGACGTGAAGAGAAGTTGGCAGTCCGTCGGTGGCGGTCAGTTGGCTCTTGAGAATCGAGACGGACGAAGCTTCGGTCGTATTCGCAAACAGCCTGGCTGAGGCGACGCCGATTCCGAAAAATGTCCTGCCGCCTCCGAAGGTCAGAAAATTCGTGAAGCCCGCGGGCGATGGCGAGAAGGCCCCGAACGCAATGCGCCCAAAGTCGATCAAAGGAGCCGTGCTCTGGAGATTGACTCCGGCGCTTAGCGACGAGGTGTTGCCTACCGACATCAGGTCAAGATCGACGGTCACCTGGGGCCGGTAACGCGACAGGTCTTCGAGGATCCGCTTGGCCGCGACTGCCTTGGTGACGGCGTCACGAATAAAAATCAGCTTCCGCTTCGGGTCGACGGTGATACGGCGAATCTCCAATACCTGCTGGACGAGGGAAACAAGTTCCTGGGCGTCCTGGACGGTGAGGCGCGCCGGAATTTCGATTGCGATCGCGAGAGTGGACTGCAGTTCCTGCCGTTTCTGAGCCGTATCGCGGGCGGCGAGCAGCTTGTGTTCGGAAATCGGGACGACGAAGGTATTGGTGGCCGCCTCGAGAATTTGCAAGGCCTCGCGGTAGTCGACTTCGGTCAAATGGATGCGCGTGGAAGCGGTGGGCTGATAATCCTTTTCGAACATGATTTCGAAGCCAAACGCTTTTCCGACTTTTTCGAACATCTCCTGAGGCGTTCCGCTGAGATCGAAATCTTTCCGGCCGGCCGAAGCCTGCAATTCGGGTGGGGGCATGGCGATCCGCGCTTCAGCAAGATCGCCGGCCGGAAGGGAGCCGGTGAACGCCCTCCAGCGTCCGTCGTCCTCGCGATCGACATCCAGTGGGGGAAGCTCGCGTACGGCCATCTTGCGGCGGATCGCGTCGCGGTGCTTCTGGTACTCGGCGTTGCCGGGTTCAAGAGTGGCGGCACGGCTGTAGAGGAGATAAGCATGGACGGTGTCGCCGGACTTTTCGGCGGCTTGCGCCTCCTCGAACGCGCGCGCGCCCGGCCCGGCGGCGAGGGCCAAAGTACTCAGAAGACACAGAATCCAGACACACTTCACTGTGAAAGATGACGTTCCACGGGCGCCAGACGTGGAGCGGGATTTGTGCCGTCCACGAATAAACTCTTAGAGTCATTTGGCCGATAGCTCCCAAAGGAAGGTTCATCCGAACATGGCCTCATTTGCGCCCGTCCGATCACTATTCTCGCCGTCCATACCGCAAACCTATGAAGACTTAGGGATTTCGCAGTCCCTCGTTATGGATTTGATGCTGCGGCGCATGCTGATCGAGGGCTACAGCAACCTTCAAAACCTGGCAAGGTCGCTGCGGTTGTCCGTGCCGGTTGTCGATATTGTTTTCAGGCACATGCGGCAGCAGCAGTTGGTCGAAGTCAAAGGCATGGTCGGAAACGACTACAACTTTACGCTGTCGCAGTCCGGTAAGGCGCTGGCCGCGGAACGCTTCCAGATAACGCAGTACGCGGGCGCCGCGCCGGTGTCGTTGAAGGACTACCAGGCGGCCACGAAGGTGCAGTCGGCGAAAGTCCATGTGGACCGCAAGACGCTGCGGGGCGCGTTCTCGGACCTTATCGTTTCCGACCGTCTGCTCGACCAACTGGGTCCGGCGATCATTTCGCAGAATTCGATCTTCGTATACGGTCCGACCGGTAACGGCAAAACCAGTCTCGCGGAACGCATGCTGCGGGTCTATAACGATGCCGTTCTGATTCCGTACGCGGTGGAGGTCGACGGCCAGATTATCAGCTTGTTCGATCCGGTGGTGCACCAACCGCTCGAGATGGACGATCCGGACATCGACCCGCGCTGGCTAATGTGCCGGCGGCCCTGCATCGTGGTCGGCGGCGAACTGATTCCCAGCATGCTCGAACTCCGCCTCGACGAGGCGTCCGGCATTTATGCTGCGCCGCTGCAGATGAAGGCGAACAACGGAATTCTGATCATCGACGACTTTGGACGCCAGTTGATGTCGCCACGCGATTTGCTGAACCGGTGGATTGTTCCGCTTGACCGGCGCGTGGATTACCTGATGCTGCGGTACGGCGTGAAGTTCCAGATTCCGTTCGAGCTGATGGTGGTCTTCTCGACTAACTTGGAACCGGCCGATCTAGCGGACGAAGCCTTTCTTCGGCGTATTCACAACAAGATCTACATCGAAGCCGTGGACGCGCCGTCGTTCGACCAGATCTTCCTGCGGGTCGTACAGGGACGCGGTATTGTCGCGGAGCCGGACTCGGCCGAATACCTGCGCAAGCTTTGCCTGCGCGAAGGGCGCACGGAACTGCGCGCGTGCTATCCGGGGGATATTTGCACGATCCTGAATTCGATCGGCCGCTATGAAGGACGCCCGCCGAGAATGACAAAAGCGGACCTGGAGCGCGCGACGGCGCTGTACTTCGCGAAGGGGTAGCGCGCGATTCGGGCCTAGTCAATTCCGCGGACCGCTCCCTTTATGGTCGCGGCTCGAAGCGGTTTCTAATAGCGGCGAGTGCGGAGAAGCGGCAGGCTCACGATGGCGGCGACGAGCAGCCCGGCGGTCAACCAGATCGCGTTTTTGAAGGCGCTTTCGCCGTCAAAATGCGTTTTGGCGTTGAGGAAGAAACCCCAGAACGCGAGTCCAAAGGCGAACAGGCACCAGATGGGAAAGAGGTAGCGGAATCGTCCGGTCAACGCCAGGAGGGTAGAGACGAGTCCGATCAGGCTCAGCCAGAGAAGCCAGGCGCTGAGCGAGGTTCCTTCCCACGGCAACGCACTGATTTCGAAGTTGCTCGCGCCCCATGTGACGATGGCTACGCCCAAAAAGAAAATACAGAGCGCCAAGTGAAACAGGTAGCTGAGTCCTCGCAAGAAGCGTCCGACAGCAGTCAACGTGGATTCCTCCCAGTCAGTCGAACCTGAATTATAACAACATGGGAGTCGACAACCGCGCGATCCGGGTTCAACGTTGTGATAGGATCCGCAGCTGAATTCGAAGGCGCCTCTTACGGAAGTCTGTTGTTGGGGAAAGGGTCTCCGTAAGAGGCGCAGTCATCAGTTATGTCGACGTTAGCAGGCGTACTCTAAAACACAAACCATCCTGGGACGAGAAGCCGGAATTCGGTGGCGGGGCGTTGCCAGAAGGGGCGAGGCGTGCGTCATGAGACTTCGCGGATGCCGAGCGAATTCGTTAATAAGCCTTCTCTTTCTGGCGCATTCCGGGTTTCGAGTTCGGCCTTTTCATCCTCCTCGGCTGACGACTAACGATTGACCCGCTCGCGCGTCCAGTTCGAGATATGAATCGGCTCTGGTTTATCGCTTTCACACTGCTGTTGATTGCAATCCCCGCCCGATCCGCGGATTCCACCGCGGAGGACCGGGAAGGAATCCGGGCGGCCGTCCTCGATTACATGGAGGGCCTGTATTCGGCTGACCCTTCGCGCATTGAGCGGAGCGTGCATCCGGAACTGAACAAGCGAGGTTTTGAGCCGGACAAATCCGGTGCTTACAAGGAATACAAAATGACTTTCGATGAGCTGAAGTCGTTGGCCGCGCGCTGGAACAAGAACGGGAATCGGGTGAAGGCGGATTCGCCGCGCGAGATTGTGATTCTGGATGCCTCCGACACGACGGCGGTGGCGAAGCTCAATGCGGTGTGGGGCTTCGATCTCATGACGCTGGGCAAGTACGGCGGGAAATGGAAGATTGTCCAGATCCTGTGGCAGACGTACCCGAAGAGTACGCCCTAAGCCCACCCGAGACGAAATTATTCGGGGTCCTTAGGATTCAGATGCCACCGCGGCCGCTATGACCTCGTCTTAGCGGCATGAAACTCTGGCTGACCGCCGCCTTCGCTCTCGCTCTCACCGATCCGCATGTTATCCAACCGCTCCTCGCGGCTGACGATGGGTTGGCGGTCCAAGTTGACGCGCTCGCAGAACG
>JBDTTK010000436.1:0-4507 GCA_039930685.1 Bryobacteraceae bacterium
GTGCGCCTTTTGCGGGTACAGCATCATCTCGAACTGCTTGCCCGCGCGCTGCAGCGCATCGGACATTTGCAGGCCGTTCATGAACAGCACATTGTCGTCATCGATATTGTGGATCAGCAGCAGCTTGCCCTTGAGATTTCCGGCCCGCTGCGGCAGCGCTGTCGCCTTGTAGCCCTCGACGTTTTCGGATGGCAACCCCATGTACCGCTCCGTGTAGATCGTGTCGTAGTAATTCCAGTCCGTGACCGGCGCTCCCGCGATACCGGCATGAAACACATCCGGTGCGTTCAGCAGGCAATTCAGCGTCATGAAGCCGCCGTAGCTCCATCCATTGACGCCGATGCGCGCGGCGTCGACGAAGCCCAGTCCGATGAGATACTCGACGCCTTTCTTCTGGTCTTCGAGTTCGATCTTGCCAAGTTGCCGGAACACGGCCGACTCGAACGCATGACCGCGTCCGAACGTTCCGCGGTTATCCACCTGCCAGATCACGAAGCCCTTGTGAGCGTAGACCTGATCAATCCCGAGGCCCGCCCACCGGTTGGTTACATTTTGCGCATGGGGGCCGCCATAGACCTGCACGATCGCCGGATACTTTTTCGACGCGTCAAAGTTCACCGGACGGATCAGGCGTCCATACAGCACAGTGCCGTCCGCGGCTTTCAACTGATGGAGTTCCGTAGGCAGAATCTCGAAGTCGTCTTCTTGTTTCTTATCCGCTGCGCGATACACGCTCAGTTTCGCGCCGTCCGCCGAATGCAGGGTAGTTTCCGAAGGAGACGTCAAACTCGAAAACGTATCAAGATAGTAGCCCCCGTCCGGAGCCATCGCGATCGCATGCGTCCCGGCGCCTTTGGTCAACTGCTTCCCTGCGCCGCCGCTCATCGGAACCGCAAACAGATGCCTCTCCGTCACGGCAACCTCAGTCGTGGTGACGTAAAGCACGCCCTTGTCCTCATCAACCGCGTTCAGCGCGGACACTTCCCACTTTCCGCGTGTGATTTGCTTCGGCGACATTGTTGCCAGGTCGTATAGATAGACGTGGTTGAATCCGTCGCGCTCGCTCTGCCATAGAAATCGCTTGCCGTCTTTCAGAAACCGGACATCATCCCGGACATTGATCCAGTACGGGTCGATTTCCGTAATGAGGGCGCGCGACTCGCCGGTCACCTTGTCGAACGTGAGCAATTCCCGCTTGGTCTGATTCCGGACCACGCGCTGCGCGTATACCCGCCCGTCAGGAAAGAATCCGACGCGCGCGATCACCCAGCGCCGCCGCGTATCCCCGACGTCGAGCCATTGCGTATTTCCGCCGTTGACGGAAACTACGCCGAGATGCACATCCGCGTTGTTTTCCCCGGCCTGCGGGTAGCGCTGCGGCTCCGCGACGGCGCGCGACTTGAGCAAGTCTGCGTGCGGATAAATCGGCTCATCCGAGATATCGAACTGCAAATAAGCGATCGATTTCGAGTCGGGCGACCACCAATGCGCGGTACTCAGCCCAATCTCTTCCGGGTATACCCAGTCCAGGCCACCGTTGCGAAGCGTTTCTTTTCCGCCTTTGGTGAGACGCGTTTCCTTGCCAGTAGCGAGTTCGATCACATAAAGGTCCCAGCCCCTGCGGAACGAGACGCGCGTTCCATCCGGGGAGAGTTTCGGATCGTGCTCCGGAACCGGCGTCTTGGTGACCTGCTTCCACTTCGCATCGTCGGCCATCCAAATGAAAATGTCGCCGCCGGATGACACGAGCATATCTTTGCCGTTAGGAAAGTATTGAACCCCAAACTCCCGGACGCGCCGGTTCTCCCACTGAAACGTCTCCTCGGGCGTCAAGGGCGCCGCCATTGTCGCAAGGGCATCCGTATTCGCGACTTCGCGGGACGTCCTAGCCGTCACGTCGTACTGCATCAGCTTGCGTCCCTCACGGTAGAGAAAGCTCTTGCCGTCCGAGTGCCATGCGGCAGGCATTCCGGCCGCGAACCCACCTCGCCCACCCCCTCCGCCGATATCGGCAAGCGTGACTGGTTTCTTGGCGAGGCAGAACGAGACCGAAATGAGAAGTAGGGTTAAAGCGCGCATGGTCTTTGAAATTGTAGTCTAGAGTCGGCGACAGGCGTTGGAGCGCCCGCGCACTTGGCAAGACGAATCTGGGGACTATGAAAGTTACATTTTACGGAGCCGCCCGCACTGTCACCGGCTCGATGCATCATTTGGAGACTGGCGGAAGACAATATCTGCTCGATTGCGGCATTTATCAAGGTCGCCGCAAAGAAGCGTTCGCGCGGAACAGCGAGTTCCCCTTTAAGCCGTCGGCTATCGATGCGATCGTCCTCTCCCACGCGCACATAGACCATTCCGGCAACCTGCCGACCATCGTGAAGCAAGGCTACGGCGGTCCAATCTACGCGACCTCGGCCACCGTCGACCTTTGCGCTGCGATGCTGGCCGACTCCGCTTTCCTCCAGGAAAAGGATGCGGAGTTTCTGCGCAAGCGGCGCGCGCGACGGAAGTCGATTGGCGTCCAGGACGGGGAAGCGGTCGGTCCTTTATATACGGTCGAAGATGCGACTCGCGCCCAACAACATTTCCGCGTCGTAGAAATGCACTCGCCCAAGGAAATCGGCAACGGGGTCCGCTATACCTCCTATAACGCCGGCCACATGTTGGGCTCCACGTCTGTGGTCGTCGAGGGCGAGGGGATCCGTCTCTGCTTCTCCGGTGACGTCGGGCGCGTCCGTCTCCCGATTCTGCGAGATCCGGAAACGATGCCGAAGGCCGACTACCTGATCATGGAAAGTACCTACGGTGACAGGTTCCATCAGGACGCCGGTCCGGTGAAAGACCGCTTGGCAGAAATCATCAACCGGACCTGCGAGCGTGGCGGTAAGGTTATCGTGCCGTCGTTCGCGGTCGGACGAGCGCAGCAGCTTGTGCTTTTGCTCCACCAATTGATTCTGGAGAAACGTGTTCCGTCGATCCCGATGTTCGTCGACAGCCCCCTCGCCGTGAACGCCACCGAGATCTTCCGTAAGCACAAGGAGTTGTATGACGCCGAAGCCGCGAAGTTCCTCGCGGACGGTAACGACCCGTTCGGCTTCTCGCGCATGCGCTATATTCGCGAGGCCAACGAGTCAAAGGCGCTGAACGATCTGAGGGGTCCGATGGTTATTATCTCTGCGTCGGGAATGTGCGAAGGCGGACGCATCTTGCATCATCTGCGCAACACAATCGAAGACCCGCGGAATACGGTTCTGATCACCGGCTTCCAGGCCGAAAATACGTTGGGGCGAAAGATTCTTGAGAAACAGGCAGAAGTGCCAATCTTCGGAGAGCCGATGCGCCTGCGGGCCGAAGTGGCGAAAATCAATGAGTTGAGCGGACACGCCGATCAACGCGAATTGATCGAGTGGATGAAGCCGATGATGCCCGGCTTGAAGGGCGTTTTCCTAGTCCACGGCGAAATGCTGCAGAGCACTGCTCTGAAGGCCGCCATCCAAGCCGAATATCCGCAGTTGCGGGTTGAGCAACCGGCGCGCGGTGACAGTTTCGAACTGACCGCCTGACGGCGCGCGCCTAGCGTCGCCTGAAATAGTTGAGCGAAAGCTCTGGATCCAATTCAAGAGCCGGAATCCAAAGTGACCTTGCTTGGTCATCTTCGCCGATGAGTTTGAGCGCGTGGCCCAGATTGAGCAGCGCTTCGGGGAAGTCCTTGCGCAGCGCGATCGCCTCGCGGTAGAACCGCACCGCGTCGTCCGTCCGTTCGAGCCGTTGTGAAAGGACGCCGCAGTTGTAATAGACGTCGGCCGTCTTCTCGCCGAGTTCAATCAGCCGGGCATGGACGTCGAGCGCCTTCTCATCTTCATTCCGTGTCAGCGCAATCGTAGCCAGTCCTTTGGTGGCTTCCAGGTGATCGGGCTGACGGCCGAGTAGCGACGTGAGTTTGGCTTCCGCGCTGTCTAACTGTCCGGCGGCGATGAGCGCAATCGAGGCGTTGACTTCCGCTTCCGGCCATTCCGGCCGAAGACCGAGTGCCTTTTCGAAACTCTCGACACTCTTCTCCGCCGCTCCGCGCAGTGACTGGAGATAGCCGAGGCGGAACCACACCTGATCCTTGTCAGTTTTTCTCGCGCAATACTGCACGCAGACAGTCTCAGCCTCTTCTGGGAGACCCATTTCATCGAGGAGATGGGAGAGGCCGAGGGTCAGTTCCTCGCGATCGGACCATTTCGCAATCGCCGCTTCGTAGGTAGCGCGCGCCGTTGAGAATTCCTTTAGATCCCACGCCGTTTCGGCGAGGTGCGTGTGCGCATGGAGCGAGTCGGGACGGATCTCGCGGGCGCGGACAAAGCAGGGCAGGGCATCGGCAAGCTCATTGAGCCGGCGCAGCGCGATTCCGAGGTTCAACCAGTGTTCGACCTGCTCGGGGGCCAATTCGGTCAGTCGCCCGTATTCGATGCGGGCCTCTTCAAAATCCTCGCGCGAGAACGCCGATACCGCCAACCCTTCG
>JBDTTK010000437.1:0-4498 GCA_039930685.1 Bryobacteraceae bacterium
ATACTCTGCAAGTACCGTATTCTCGAATACTGGTACTTTAATCCTGACCAGCACATCCGGAGAATTGGCCACGCTAACGTTCGACCCGATCCCGCACCCGCCCGCCGTGGTCCAGACCGTGAACACGCCGACGAACATCAATTACGGGATCTTCACGGTTGCTTGTCAGACGTGCACGACATCGGTAGGCGCCACCTTCAGCGCGTTCACGTTCACGTTGTTTCTGACGGACGTGACCGACGGCGCCACCGGTATCTTCACCGGATCGTCGACCGGCGGCAACGTATTCGCGCAATCGAGTACGCTTGGCGTGAATTGGGTCCCGCTCCAACTTGGACCGGGTACGTCGAACGCATTCAGCGGGAATTTCGGCAACTCGTTCTTCACGATCACGCAACAGACGCTGATCGTGGCGCCGAATTCGGGCGACAACGTTGGACAGACCACCGTCCAGGGTTCCGTCGCCAGCCTCCCTGGACCCGTGGACTCCGTCCCGGAGCCGGGAACGCTTGGATTGATCGGAGCCTCTTTGTTGGGTCTCGGGTTCATGCGACGCCGTGCAAGCAGGGGCTAGTCAACTTCCGGCGTAGGCTGGAGCTTTCGCCTGAAACGCGACGGTCAGACTGTAAAGACCGTTTCGGCAGGCTCTTTTTTCCCTCGTACAACGTCTTCGCGATAGCCTTCCCCGGAATGCGGTTGTCGAAGTGCAGTGAATACCGCCAGGAGTTTTAGACAAATGCCGTTAATCAATATCGTCGTGGTGCTGATCGTGATCGGTGTAGGTCTCTACCTGATCAACCGATATATTCCGATGGCGTCCGCCATCAAAACAATTCTGAATGTCGTCGTCGTAGTAGCCGTGTGCGTCTGGTTGTTGCAGGCCGTCGGCGTGATGGGAAACCTGGGCAGCTACCGCATGATGCGCTGACCGGTTTATTGCAAGAAACGGCGCAGTGAAACCGAATGGGACGATTCGCGTCACTCACTCGCTGGCGAACCGAGGCGCGCGTCCTGCGTGGCCTCGGTCCTTAACTCAACCCTTCCACAAGACCTGCGGCCCGCACACCTACGAACTGACAGACGGAACCTTCAGGTGCAGCGGTTCAGACTTCCAATCTACTTACCCACCTTAGAGCGAATCCTTTCTCGACCTCCCTGGCGACTACCGGTGACGTCATTTGATCGCCTCTGGCGCCACATGGTCACCCTTCCACGGCACTCGGGCATCACCCACTCCTAAGGCGATGCTATCCATTGGATTAGTACTCCTTCATCCGAACGGGCCTTCAAGTGCTTTTGCTGTATTGTGCGGGACAGTCCGCCGGGATTCAGAACTGCGCGGACCCCACGGAATGCGCGGTGACCGTCTCGAAACATGAGGAGAAAAAATGAAGATATTCAACGTAGCAGCGGCCGTTGGTTGCGTCGCCCTAATGAGCGCGACGCTGGCGCCGATGGCCCGCGCCGATGCATGGAACAGAAAAACGGTGATCACGTTTAGCGGTCCCGTGGAAATTCCGGGGGTTCACCTCGAAGGATGGGGGGTGTTGCCCGCCGGCACGTATGTGTTCAAAATTCTGGACTCGAAGTCGGACCGACACATTGTCCAGATCTTCAGCAAAGACGAGAAGACGGTCTACGCGACGGTTCTGGCAATTCCGAACTATCGCCTGAAGGCGACCGATAAAACCGTAATCACGTTCCGCGAGCGTCCGGCCGGACAGCCGGAAGCACTCCGCGCCTGGTTCTACCCGGGCCGCCAGTGGGGCGAGGAATTCGTCTATCCGAAGGCAAAAGCGATGCAATTGGCCAAGGAAACCAACACTCCGGTGCTCTATACCGAAGTCGAGCTTCCGCTTGAAGTCAAAGCGCCGATCCGCTCCGCGGCAGAGCCTGTAGTCGTGGAACTCCAGCGCGCGCCGATCATGGCTGCCAAGCCGACGGGAGAAGAGGTCCAACTCGCTGAAGTCGTGGAAGCGCCGCCGGCCGAAGTCGAAGTCGCCGAGGCGCCCGCGCCCGCGCCGCGCGAAGCGCAGGAGCCGGCGCTGCCGGCCACCGCAAGCCAGTTGCCGTTGATTGCCGTATTCGGATTGATGACCCTCGGTGCTGCGTTTGCAGTCCGCGCGGCCACCCGCACGAAGTAAGAAAGTCCTGTGATCTATCGCGCGGCGCGTTCATTGAGGCGCCGCGCGAGGAGCACTGATCAAGGAGCCCCATTCAGCAATGCGACAGAGAATTATCCCGCTACTGGCGCCGTTGTCGAAACGACGCGTCGCAGCCAAGGGCTTCTACGAGACAAGATCTCGCGGTCTGGCTGTCCTCAATTCGCCCCTCCTTAACAAAGGGACGGCCTTTACGACGGACGAGCGGACGGCGCTCGGCCTTAAAGGCTTGCTGCCTCCCGAGGTCAGCACGCTCGAGACCCAGGTCAACAACGCTTACATTCAATACGAGCGCCTGCCGGATGCGGTCACCAAGAACGTTTACCTGTCCGCGCTGCACGATCGCAATGAAGTCCTCTTCTACCGCCTTTTCTCTGAGCACTTGCACGAGATGATTCCGATCGTCAACGATTCGACCGTCGGGCTCGCGATGGAGCAGTACCGCCACGAGTGCCGGCCGCCGCGCGGCGTCTATCTTTCGATCGATCATCCGGAAGGGATTGAAGAAGCCTTCGCCAATCTCGGAGTTGGCCCGGACGACATCGACCTCGTGCTGGCAACCGATGCGGAACAGATCACGAGTGTCGGTGACTGGGGCGTCGGCGGCATCGAAGTATCGATCGGCAAGTTGGCAATCTATACGGCGGCAGGGGGTGTGGACCCGACCCGCGTAATTCCAGTGATGCTCGATGTCGGCACGAACCGCGAGAGCCTCTTGGGGGATCCGACCTACATCGGGAGCCGTCACGCCAGAATTCGTGGAGACCGGTACGACGAGTTCATCGACGCCTACGTAAGCACCGTCACCCGATTGTTCCCGTTCGCCCTGCTGCAATGGGAAGACTTCAAGCCGGACAACGGTAGACGAATCCTCAAGAAGTATCGCGGCCGGGTCTGCACGTTCAACGAAGGCATCCAGGGGACCGGCGCGGTCGCGCTGGCGGCGGCAATTTCCGCAGTCCGCATCTGCGGGACGGCGCTGCGCAACCAACGGGTCGTCATTTTCGGAGCGGGGACTACAGGAGTCAGCGTCGCGGATCAACTCTGCTCGGAAATGGTCCGCGAAGGCGTTTCGCGAGAAGAAGCCATTAAGCACTTCTGGTGCGTGGACCGTCAGGGCCTGCTCACTACGGAAATGGCCGAGCCGCTTCACGAGTTTCAGTCGCACTATGCCCGCCCAGCGGCGGAGAGCAAGACCTGGAAGCGCGGCGGCCCTGGAAATGGCATCGGACTGGCCGAAGTGATACGCCGCGTAAGGCCCACGATGCTGATTGGCGCTTCGACCGCCCAGGGTACCTTCACGGAAGAAATCATCCGCGAGATGGCGTCGCACACGGAGAGGCCGATCATCTTTGCGCTTTCGAATCCTCCGGCGCGCGCCGAAGCCAGGCCGGCCGATCTGATTGCGTGGACCGATGGCCGGGCGCTGGTCGCCACCGGCAGTCCGTTTCCGCCGGTAACGTACAAGGGCGTGACCTATGTAATTGGCCAGTTGAACAACGCGATGCTGTACCCGGGTCTTTGCCTCGGTTCGATCGTGTCACGCGCCCGCACGATCAGCGAAGGAATGTTCGCGGCTGCTGCGAACGCGGTTTCAAGCCTCGTAAGCGTCCGCCAACCCGGCTCGTCGCTGCTTCCGCACATTGACGACTTGCGCAGCGTGTCTCTCACCGTAGCGGTGGCCGTCGCGGAGGCGGCCCACAACGAAGGTCTGGCCAGAGTCCAGTTCGACGACCTTGTCCAGCAGGTGCAGGACGCGATGTGGCAACCCGAGTACCGGCGCATCCAGGCGTCCTGAGTCCGCCGACGCATTGCCGCTCCCTATGCGTACGAGTCTGTGTGAAAACCGAGGCGCGCCCGTAAGGTCGCGCTCCAAGCTATTGAATTCTGGATAGAACCCCGAGCGTGAGCGGGGACCCGCTAGTTTTCACACAGACTCGTACGGGCCATGTGCGGTCGAGCGGCCGCCGTCCAAAGGAGGAAGCGGCCAAATGAAAATCGTCATCCGGCGCGAACCTCTGAGCTCGATCCTACGGTGGACGGAGCGTCTGCTCTTCGTCGCGGCGATCGTATCCCTGGGCTACTGCGGATTCGTGGCTGTCGACGCCTGGAGGTTTCAAAAAACCGAGGCCCGCGCCTTCGAGCGTCTGATCGTGCACGAAGTCCCCGGAGTCTCGCCGGCTGCGAATACGGTACCGATTGCCGCCAACAATCTCATTGGCCGCATGGAAATCTCGCGACTGGGCCTTTCGACCCTCGTCGTTGAGGGAACCTCGTCCACCGACCTTCGCCGCGCGGTTGGTCACATCGCGGGAACGGCCTTGCCTGGACAATCC
>JBDTTK010000438.1:0-4482 GCA_039930685.1 Bryobacteraceae bacterium
GCGACTAAGATGGAGAGTTTCCTCATAGACAATCCTTTTCCGGAAGGCGACAAGCAACGTGCCGGGGATCTTCGCGCACGCAACCGTTCACCCTCCTTTCGGTGGTGACAGCCGCGAAGCCCCAACGCTTCGGACCGGAGATTCAAAATTGCTCTAGGAGAGACCCATACCGCCGACCCCTCAGCGGATTTGTAACGTTGGAACGAGCCTATCGGAAGTTCGCCACGATCAGTAGCGCATTGTGGCGAAACCAAAGGTTCTGATGGCTAACGTCTGGTTTGCGGGGGCAGGTCTACGAATATGCACGGCGGACCCGGTGAATTTCGGGAGAGACCGCGTGAGGAACGGGGCAAAGAAAACGGCGGACCCGTAGGTCCGCCGTTCCTGAACAACATCGGAAAGTGCCAGCGTAGAACCTTGGTCGGATCGTAGGAGTTTACCGGCTTCGCGCCGGCGGCGAGATAGGCGAGATTCGCGAAGTCGCGTCCTGCGTAGCGGTCTGGCCGACGCCAAGTTCCACGTTCTGAATCGACGATGTCGCGAAGCCTTTGCTAGCCACACGAATCTCGTAGACGCCTGCCGGAAGCAGATCGAAGTTATAAATTCCCTCCGCGCTTGACATCATCGTGCGCGCAAAGCCAGTGGCTTTGTTCGATACTTTCACTTCGGCACCCGGGATGGCGGCGCCCGATTTATCCAGCACGCGCCCCTGGACCGAGGCGGTCGCAGTAATTTGCGCAAATACGTGAGTTGTGAGCAGCCCGGACAATAGGGCCACAAGTGCGATCAACAGAAAATGCTTTCGCATACCCTTCCTTTCGATGGTTCTTGTTGCAGATGCATGAGCGGGAACGGGGTGGAGACGACCAGCGCGGCTTGACGGGGCTCCTTAGCAGCAAGGAGTGAGCCGGCGAATTGACGGAACGTACTTCCCCAGGAACTGACCATCTGATGACTAACGGACCTTTCGTCCGTTCGAGTGCCAGGTTCCGGGCTCGGCCCCTAAAAAGAGGCCAAGACGGATAATCCCTTTCCCCAAGGATCTAACCTAGCGTGCCGCCAGCGTAGCTCCGTTGCCGCGGCGAGTCAATTGACAAAGCTTCATGTAAACGACATCACCGGGACGCTTTTTTGTAATAAACAGCGCAATTGCCAATTCGAGAAGAAAGAAAGGTGTGAAGATCCGCAAACCGGAATCCCCTGGTCACCGGAACGAGCTATCGGAAGCTCGTGCGTGCCGGCTTCTCGTGGAGGTCCACGAATCGATTCATTAGGGGCAACCCATTAGAAATGCATAATGCTACGGCGCCGATCCGATAGCTTGCCGCGGACTCGAAGTTCGGGAGCTACCGACTTAGCAGGAAGGAATTCCTAAATTCATAGAGCCGGACAGCGCGAGTCTTCGCTTTGCGGAATAGAGAGATGACCCCAAAATATTTTTGCGACAAGGCCATTCAAGCTGATCAGCAAGGGGTCATCCGCTAGTTACTTCAAGGTGACTGCTGGCTGTAAGCTCCATAACAATTTTGGATTGGATTTTGCCCGCGATGGCGTTTAAGCTTCTTGCTACAAGGACCGCGCCGGTTCTCTCGGCAGTCCAGTTCCCTCGTTCGAACAAGATCTCGGATCTCTCCTCGCGTGCTCCGTCGTAGCGCGCCATCCGCGCCGGCGGTTCCATGACCGCGACCCGGCGACGCGAAAATCTCTACTAATCGGAGTTCCATCCATGCTTCGAGCATTCCTAATGTTCTCGACGGCGGTCTCGTTTGCGTTCGGGCAGTTATCCTCTTCAGCGATCGAAGGCGAAGTGTTCGATGTAAACGGGCGTCCAGCTACAAACCTCACGATCGCACTTTGCCGGAACGACGCCTGCGAGGAACAAACACCGGTCTACGAAGGCCGCTTTCGCTTCATCGCCTCCGCGTCCCGCGGCAGTTATTCGCTCCGCGTGATGTCGGACGAGGGGACGCTGCTCTACTCCCAGCCTGTCTATCTCGAAAACTCCCAGATGCCTCTTCACATCACGCTTCCCGCATCGGTCGAGATCGGCACATCAAAGCCTGGGGGGAACGTATCCATTCAGCAACTGAGCCACCGCCCGTCGAAAGCGGCTTCGCGGGAACTCCACCGCGCACTCAGTTCGTTTCAACACAACAAGCCCGCGGAAGGCACGGCTCATTTGGAGAAAGCGCTTGTGGCCGATCCCGCGTATGCGGCAGCCCACTATTTACTGGGGCTCACGCTCCAGCAGAACGGCTACAACGACGAGGCGCTCAAGCACCTCGAAGACGCAGCGAACGCTTTTCCGAAGGCGCACATTTTTGCGGCCAAGATCCTCGCCAAGTCGGGGAAGGAGGAGATGGCGATTGGCCATCTGCGCAAGTACCTTCAAAGTGGAGATCCGACATATCGGGACAAGGCCGTGTTCGCACTTCGCGAGAGCGGCGCTGCGGAATGACCGGACGGGTCTAATCGATCTCAATCTCCATCCGCAGGAGCGCGGCGGAATACGTCTTGCCCTGCGGATCCGCTTTGAGCGACATGGTGCCGCCTCCGTCCAGGCTCTCGTGCAGCAGGAAGTTGAGAGCCCCAAGGTTGGGCAGCTCAAACCGCTCGACCTTGCCTTTGCAAATTTCGGCGAAGTGCTGTTTCACCCGGTCGGCGGTCACCTCGCGGACAAGCCCGGGATAGTGCTTGGGATCCTTCGCGATCAACCCGACATTGGCGGTGTCGCCCTTGTCGCCGGACCGGGCATGGGCGATGTCGACCAGTTGGACGCGCGCCATTACGCAACCTCCACGGAGACCTGCGGAACTACTTCGCTCTTGGGAAGCAGCGCGGGCCAGTAGGCGACGATTTCTTCGACTTTCGGGCGTCCGCTTCCGAGTCCCGTAACGACCGGCGGTCCGTTGAGGGCGAGCGGCGCAAGCTCCTTGGTGAATCGCTCGACGGCGGCCTTGTTGTGAGACCGAACGCCGATTCGCAGCACGACCTCCGGCGCATCGCTCGAAGGCTCGCCGGCAAGTATGCCCCCGTGACAGGCCCCCGCGCCGACAAATTCGCTGTGGATCGCGTCAAACTTCAGCCCAAGCTTGTCGAGCCGCTGGCGCAAAATCGAATCCGCGAGCTTCGCTTTCACAAACGCGTCCGGCCAGGAGTACATCAGGTTGCCGGCCGCTTTGAAGCCGTTCGTGTAGCTGACCGAGACCTTGTAATACGGCGTGTACGGTTTGCCTTTGATCCCGCTGAAGCGGACGCGGTCGGCACCGGCTTGTTCCAGCTTGATCGTCGTGAAGTCCGCAACGCAATCCGGCGTGATGTATTCCTTCGGATCGCCCATCTCGTACAGCAATTGCTCCTTGACGCTGGCGACGCTGACGCGTCCGCCTGTGCCGTGGTGTTTGGTGATGACAAAGGTGCCGTCCGGTTCGGCTTCGATGATGGGGTATCCGATGCCGGCGTAGTCGTGGATGGTCTGCCAGTCGACCTGGCAGTTGCCGCCCGTGCATTGCGCGCCGCATTCGACAGTGTGTCCCGCGATAGTGCCGGCCGCCAGCCGGTCCCAGTCTTCCTTGCCCCACTTGAACTCGTGGATCATCGGAGCGAGCGCGAGGCCGGTGTCCGTGACGCGTCCGCAGATCACGATATCGGCGCCCTTTGCCAGCGCTTCGACGATAGGCCACGCGCCGAGATACACGTTCGCGCTCTGGACCAGAGGGCGGATCCCTGCCATCGGCTCGCCGGTCTCCATGTTCTTGAGCTCGATACCGCGTGCAAGAAGAGCGTCGAGATGCGGCATCAAGTCGTCGCCGGCGACGATCGCGACCTTCACCTTTCCGGCGAAGCCCTGGCGCCGCGCGACGTCGAGAACCGCATCGCGGCAGGCCTGCGGATTCACTCCTCCGGCGTTCGCGATCACCTTCACGCGCCGCGCGACGAGATCTGGAAGCACGCGGGCGATCATCTCCACAAAGTCGCGGGCATATCCGGCCTTCGGATCTCGCGACTTCTGCTTCTGCACGATCGACATCGTGATCTCCGCGAGATAGTCGAGCGTGAGGTAGTCGAGCGGTCCGCGGCGGACTTGTTCAACCGGCGCCTCAAGGGAGTCGCCCCAGAAGCCTTGGCCATTAGCGATGCGAATCATAGTTGGGTATCGTCATTGGTTTTCCGCTTCCTCTCGGTCGCGGTTCTTGGTGGAGCAGAGTCGGTCAGATCTTGTAGATCTTCGCGAGGATCTCTTTCATGATCTCAGACGAGCCCGCGCCGATCGTGTGCAGCCGGGAATCCCGCCACATGCGGCCGATCGGATACTCGGTGGTGTAACCGAATCCGCCGAAGATCTGCATGCATTCGTACATCACTTTTTGGCAGAGGTCGGTCGAGTGCAGCTTGGCCATCGTCGTTTCGCGGACGCAGGGAATACCGCGATTCAGCAGATCGAGCGCCCGGTAAACAAGCCATTTCGACGCCTCAACCTCG
>JBDTTK010000439.1:0-4477 GCA_039930685.1 Bryobacteraceae bacterium
ACCCTTGACCTCTTCCATGCCATGGAAGCGCGCTCCCAACTGCGCCACAGGCCCACGTGAGACGACATTTCTAGAATACCATAGGGGCGTCCGGAAGAGTGGTTTTCGGGGCGCTGATTCGCGCACGCGAGAGGAACATCGATGACATTTTTGAAGGCCGCTGCCTTCGCAGGCCTTGCAATTGCCTTGGTTGCGCCAGGCCGTACACAGGATCGAAACGACGGAAAGATTCCACTGCCGCCCGTGGCGACGTTCTCGATCGTCGCGTTCGACCCGGCTACCCAGGAGTGGGGCGTTACGGTGGCGTCCCGCTACTTCTCGGTGGGCAGCGTGGTTCCGTGGGCTGAGGCCGGAGTGGGTGCGATCGCGACGCAGGCGAACGTGAATGTAGGGTACGGTCCGCAGGGTCTGGCACTGTTGCGGGAGGGGCTGACGGCGAAGCAGGTTCTCGACAAGCTAATGGCCGAGGACGCGTTCGACGGGAAGGACGGCCGGCAGGTGGCGATCATCGACGGGAAGGGGAACATCGCGGCTTTCACGGGTCCGGCGGCCAACAAATGGGCGGGGGATACGCAGGGGAAGACGTGGTCGGCGCAGGGCAATATTCTGGTGGGTCCGCAGGTGGTGGAGGAGATGGGCAAGGCGTTCGAGGCGACGAACGGCGACCTGGCGGAGAAGCTCTTTGCGGCGCTGAAGGCGGGCGACGCGGCGGGCGGCGATTCGCGCGGAAGGCAGTCGGCGTCGATGCTGGTGGTGAAGAAGGGCGGCGGGCGGAATCTGAACAACGACCGGCTAATCTACCTGAACGTCGACGACAACCCGGCGCCGATTCCGGAGTTGCGGCGGTTGCTGGATATGAACCAGATGATCCTCTACCAGGACCGCTCCTTCAAGCTGTTCAACAGCGGGAAGTACAAGGAGGCTCGTGAGGCGGCCATTGGAATGGCGCGGTATGCGCCGGCGGGTCCGCAGATTCATACGACGTTGGGCGTGTATGCGTACTTCGCGGGCGACAAGCCGGCAGCGCTTGAAGAGTTTCGAAAAGCGAAAGCGGCGCAGCCAGACTTCCGGACGCGCTTCGAAGCAATGCTCAAGAACCGGACGGCGTGGAAGGCCATCCTCGATGACGCGGAATTTCTGAACAAGCTTTGGGAATGACGCCGCGTTGCTACCATAGCCCTCATGGACAGGGCCAAAGCCTGGGAAATCGTTTGCGAATTCATTCAATCGGATAGCCTGCGGCGGCACGCGCTGGCGGTCGAAACCTGCGTGGCGGCGTACGCGGTGAAGTTCGGCGAGGATGTCGAGAAGTGGTCGGTGACGGCGCTGCTGCACGATTTCGATTGGGAGATTCATCCGCAGATGCCGGACCACCCGATGAAAGGCGAGCCGATTCTCGCGGAGCGCGGCGTGAGCGAGGAGATCCGCAAGGCGATCCTGTCGCATGCGAATTACAGTGGCGTACCGCGTTTGTCGCCGCTCGAAAAGACGCTGTTCGCGTGCGATGAGCTGGCCGGATTTTTGACGGCGATCTCGTATGTGAAGCCGACCAAGAGCATCTTCGATGTCGAGGTGTCGTCGGTTCGCAAGAAGATGAAGGACAAGGCGTTCGCCAGGAGCGTCAGCCGCGACGACATCGTCAATGGCGCGATCGAGCTGGGAGTCGATCTGGATGCGCATATCGCGTTCTGTATCGAGGCGATGAAGGCGCGTGCCGAGGAACTGGGTGTGAAGGGGTCGCCGGCGTAGGTCGCCCGAGTCTCAAGCGCGGCCTGACGGCCGCGCCTCCAAGCGTCGAGCGACCTTGCGATCGCGCCTGGTCTAGTTCGCTTTGGCCTTGCGCTGAAGCTCTTCCATCACGCTGGTAACCAGTTCCTTGGCGTCGCCGAGGCATTTGGTAATCAGTTGGATGTCCATGGCGGGTTTCCCCGCTTGCCGGGCGCTTTGGCAATAGACGCCGTGCTGCCCGGCGAGGACCAGAGCGTCGGTCAGTAGATCCATGGCGACGGCGAGGCGGCCGCGTTCGAGCCCCATCATGGTCTGGTAGCGGTCGAGTTCTTCCTCGCGTTCGCGATAGACGGACATATGCCGATCGTAGCAGTCCTCCTATGGAGGCAATCGACCGAGAATGTCGGAAACGTACTTTTGGGTTTCCGGGATGGCGGGAATTCCGCCGGCTGCGTCCACACGTTGCGGTCCGGCGTTGTAGGCGGCGAGAGCCGATGCCAAATCGCCGTTGTAGCGGCCAAGGAGTTCGCGAAGCAGGCGGGTTCCGGCGCTTAGGTTCTCGATGACGTTGAAGGCGTCGCCGACCTGGAGTTGCGCGGCGGTGGCCGGCATCAATTGCATGAGGCCCTGCGCGCCTTTGGGTGAAACGGCGCACGGATTGAACCCAGACTCCTGGCGAATGACCTCGCGGACCAGCGACGGCTTCAAGCCGGCTTTTTCCGCGGCTGAGTCCATTAGGTAGTCCAGCTCGCGGCGCGTCGGAGGGGGCGGGCAGAACTCGGATACTTCGGCGGCTTGGGGCAGCGGCCATGGAATCGTAAAGAAAGACGATTCCGCGTCCTTGGTCTCAGGCTGAAGGGCTGCGGCCTGGCGTCGAACGGATTCGCGCTGCTTCGACAGGCCGGACGCCGCGCCTGTCTGGACAGCCACGGAGGCTTGCTGCTTGGCGATCGAGGCATCCATCGCCGCCTGAATCCCATTAACGGGCGGCGAAGGGGCGCTTTGCCACGCCAAAATTCCGGCACATAACGCATTCGCCACCGAAGCGGCCCGAATGAATCGCTTCACTTAAACAGGGATCGGGCGATCCGTCAGAACACTGTCTAAAGATTCGTCTGATAGGACCCATAGACCGGGATTATCAGGTCGTCAGCATTAGGAAAGATTTAGGAGCAATTTCCAAGGAACGTTGTTATACTCTGCCAAATCGTCCGTGGGGTGAGGTAAAACCGATGCATTCCAGATTGTTGAGGATAGTGGCCGTGCTGGCGCTAGCCATAGGACCGCTGTGCGCCCAGACGTCCACTTCTGAGATCAGCGGCACGGTCCGCGACAGCTCAGGGGCAGTCGTTCCCGGGGCGCAGGTTACGCTGACCAACGAGTCGACGGGGATTGTCTTCCGCCAGCAAACGACGCCCGCCGGCGTGTTTGACTTTCCGTCGATCGCAGTCGGGCAGTATACGCTGCAGGTTGAGATGAAGGGCTTCAAGACAGCTAAGCGGACCGGCAACACCCTTACTGTCGGGACTGTCCTCGGCGTCGAGATGATCCTTGAAGTTGGCCAGCTAGGCGACACAGTTACCGTGGAAGCGCGCACCGAAGCGCTCCAGACGACCAACGCGGCAGTCGGCAACGTGGTGGAGCATAAGGCGATCGTCGAACTGCCTTTGAATGGACGCAATCCGCTGACGCTGCTGACGCTCGAGCCGGGCGTCGTCCAACGGTCGGCCGGCGGCGTCGGATCGGGCATCCACGTGAACGGATCGCGCGACCGGTCGCACAACGTGACGATTGACGGTATTGAAGCGAACGAATCGTCCGTTCCAAATCCCGTGTCGAATCTGTACCGCCTGACGCCGGACAACGTGCAGGAGTACAAGGTCACGACCAGCAACGCGACCGCGGAAGAAGGGCGCAACAGTGGCGCGTCTGTTTCGGTTGCGACCCGCGCCGGAACGAACAAGCTCCACGGGACTCTTTACTACTTCGGCCGCAACACGGCGTTCAACTCGAACGAGTTCTACACGAACGCGCAGGGCGGCATCAAGCCCGACATCAAGATGAATCAGTACGGCTTTGAAGTCGGCGGGCCGATTATCAAGAACAAGACGTTCTTCTTCGGAAGCTGGGCGGATCAGAAGATCAACACGACGCAGCCGATCGACCAGACGTTCGGCACGCCGACCCTTTACACTCCGTCCGCGCGTGCGGGTAATTACCGATATTGGCGGAACGATCCGGCGAATGCCTTCACTCTGCCGAGCGGACAACGGATCACGCGGAACGTTCCGCAGTTGGTGAATCCGCAGACCGGTGCGCTTGCAGCCGGCGTCCGGAATTGCGCGACGAACACCGACCTCAACTGCGTCGCAACCTATAACTTCGCCGGGGACGATCCGAAGAAGATCGGGCTCGATCCGACGATCGCGAAACTCTTCGGCTCTTATCCGACGCCGAACAGCTATCTGTCGGGCGACGGACTCAATACGGCGAGCTACCTCTGGAATCCGCCGACGCAGTTCCGCGGGCCGAACTACATGGCGCGCATCGATCACAACTTCAACGAGAACAATTCGTTCTTCTTCCGTGCGCTGTGGGGCGACTACAACACGTTGCAAGGCGATCCGCTGAACGGGCGTCCGCAAGTGTTTCCGAATACGCCTCCGCTCGGCGAAGTCTATCGGACAACGCGGAATTTCGCAGCCAGTTACCGGCGCGTGTTTTCACCTCGGCTGATTAACGAGGTTAC
>JBDTTK010000440.1:0-4444 GCA_039930685.1 Bryobacteraceae bacterium
GTTCGTCGCCAATCGCCAGATCGAGGGCTGCTACAACGAAAACGCGGATTACATCATGGGCACGAAGGGCGTCTGCACCATTGGCCGCGGCCCGAATCCGCGCATCGAGGGGGCGAATCCCTGGGCCTTCTCCGGTCAGAAGTACGACATGTATCAGAAGGAACACGATGAGTTGTTCATGGCGATCAGGCAGGATAAGCCGATCAACGACGGGTTCCGGATGTGCAGCAGCACGCTGCTCGCGCTGATGGGCCGCATGGCCGCTTACACCGGCCAGACGGTCACCTGGGAGCAGGTCATGAACTCGCAAGAGAGCATCGTGCCGGACAAGCTCACGTGGGACATGAGCCATCCAGTGCGGCCCATGCCGCTGCCGGGCGTCAACAAGGTGCTCTGACATGTGTTCGCGAGCGATCGCGCTCGTGCTTGCGGTGGCAGGCGGGTGCCTTGGACAAGCAATCGACTTTGAGAGGCGAATTGCCCCGATCCTCCAAAAGAATTGCGTGCAGTGCCACGGTCCGTCGGACGCGCAGGGCGAACTGCGCTTACACAAGAAGGCGGACGCGCTCCAAGTCATTTCGGGCGGCAAGCCGGATCAAAGCAAGTTGTACCTGCGCATCGAAATGCCGTCCACGGAGAAGGGCGCCATGCCGCCCGCGGGTCCACAGCTTCCGGCCGCCGACCGCGATCTCATCCGCAGGTGGATCGCTTCCGGCGCGCCGTGGCCGACGGCATTCGTGATCGGCGCTGACGATGGAAAGTTGAAAGACAACGAGGCGCTCGCCGCCAGGATCCATGCGCGCATCGTCGCTCAACCGCAGGAAACGACCGCCGCCCAGATGAAATCCTACAAGTCGACCATTCCGAACACGGTCGTCTCATTCGAGATGGTGCCAATTCCCGCGGGCGATTTCGTGATGGGCTCGCCGGATTCGGAAAAGGAGCGGTCTAAGGATGAGGGACCGCAGCACAAGGTTCACGTGGAGACGTTCTGGATGGGCAAGTACGAAGTCACGTGGGATGAATACCGGCTGTTCATGTTCGCCCGCCAGGCCGGCGAAACCCCCGGCAGCGATCCTGAGGTGGACGCGATTAGCCGGCCCACGCGACCCTACGTCGAGATGAGCTTCGGAATGGGCATCAACGGGTTCCCGGCGATCAGCATGACGCAGCACGCGGCCAACAAGTATGCGGAATGGCTCAGCGCGCGCACCGGCCAATTCTATCGTCTGCCGACCGAGGCCGAATGGGAATACGCTTGCCGCGCCGGAGCCACGACCGCATTCTCATACGGCGACGATCCCGCCAAGCTCGGCGAGTACGCGGTTTTCGCGGCCAACAGCAATGGCCAATACGCCAAGGTCGGATCGAAGAAGCCGGTCGCGTGGGGCCTCTACGACATGCTGGGCAATGTCGACGAGTGGACCCTCGACCAATACATTCCCGACTGGTATGCAAAGGCCGGCGCGGACGGGCGTCTCGCTCCCTCCACGACCGCGTACCCGCAATCCGTTCGCGGCGGATCGTGGAACGACCCTGCGGGCCGCGTACGGTGCGCGGCGCGCATGGGCTCCGAGGAGTCCTGGAAGATGCAAGATCCGCAACTGCCGAAAAGCATCTGGTACTTCACCGACGCGCAGTGGCTGGGCTTCCGGCTGGTGCGTCCGCTGAAGATTCCATCAGCTTCGATGATGTATCGCTATTGGAACAACGGTGTGGAGCGCGAGTAAGCTCTTCGTTGTAGCCGCCCTAACGGCGAGCGCGGCGCTGTCGGCCCGGCTCTCGAAGTTCGAGGCCGTCGAGCCGCACATGGGGACGCTGGTTCGCATCACGCTCTACGCGCCGAATGCGGAAGCCGCTACCCATGCGTTCGAAGCCGCGTTTGCTAAGATCCACGAAATCGACGTGGTGCTGTCGGATTATCTCTCGGACAGCGAGGCGAACCGCGTGTGCGCGTCCGCGTGGCGCGCTCCGATCGCGGTCAGTGATCATCTGTTCCGCGTGCTGGACTGGTCCCTAAGACTGTCGCGCGAGACCGGTGGCGCCTTCGACGTGACGCTAGGCCCAATGATCCAAGTCTGGCGCGAAGCGCGAAAGCGCGGTGCACTTCCCGATTCCGCCGACATCGCACAGGCGGGTTCGCGGAGTGGGTTTGCGGACGTCACCCTCGACAGGCGTAAGCGCATGGTCTCTCTGAAACGAGGAATGCGATTCGATTTCGGCGGAGTCGGGAAGGGGTACGCGGCGGACGCCGCGCTCGACCTCCTGCGGCAGATGCAATACCCGCGCGCACTGATCGCGGCAAGCGGCGACTTGGCGATCGGCGATCCACCTCCGGGTGCCAAGGGCTGGGCGGTTGCAATCGAGGGCCTGCCTCAGAGTCTTCTTCTTAAGAATTCCGCCGTGTCGACTTCGGGCGATTCTGAGCAGTCGGTCACCATCGGCGGCATACGATACTCGCACATCATCGACAAATCGACCGGAGTGGGACTGACATCGCACATCCGTGTTTCCGTCATCGCCCGGCGCGCCATCGAGGCGGACTCCTACGCGACGGCGATTAGCGCATTGGGTCCGCAGGTCGGATTCGAGTTTGCAAACCGAAGCAAGCTCGCCGCGCTTGTTACGGTCGCTGGGACCGCCATGCGCTCACTCGTGTTCGAGCGCAAGGCGCACACGGCGGCACGACCGTGAACCGCGCTTTGCGTCCGCACTCGCGATAGGGCAGTCCGACAACCTGATATGCTGCCCTCGGCGGCAGGGCTCCAAGCTCGGGCGCAGTCGGATCTTCGGGTTCGATTGTCGGCCTCTCCGGGGTTACCCCGGGGAATCGTGAAAGGCTCGGATTTCGTCGCGTGAGCGTTCGCTGCGCTGCGCGCAGTCCTGCTCACGCAGGGTGAGACTCGTTGGAGCGCACTGCCGCCATTCCGTCATGTCGAACGCGAATGTAATCTCCGCTCTCGCCAACGCTTTCCTGTCAGGCGATCTGGTCGCGGAGGATCTCGTCGCGCGGGCGGCCGCGACTCTGGGGCATTCCTGGCGTTGGCTTCCGCCGTTGGCCAATCGGTATCTAAGAGAATTCGGCGGGGGCGTCCGTCCCCGGCATCGCGATGTGGTTCGATTCTTGCGTGACGATGCGGGATTTCGGCGCGCGTGCACTCGACACAAACGACGTCTGGGTGTCACGGCCTTGCTGGCGGAGTCGCAGCGAATGCTTCCCGCCGCTGCTGCTGAATCCTGGAATGTACCCGCGATCGAATCCATCGGTGCGCTGGCTGACTCCCTTGAGGTCCGGATTCCCGACCTTGAATGGTTCGCCGATCTGCGCGACCTGTCACGGCTCGACGGCTCCTCGAACCTAGGCCACTACCATTACCGGGTCTTGGCCAAAGATTCGTCGAGCATCCGCCTGATCGAAGCTCCCAAGCCGCGGCTCAAAATCATACAGCAGCGGATTCTTGCAGATATCCTCGACAGAATTTCGCCGCATCCCGCCGCCCACGGATTTCGGAAAGGCCGATCGATTCTCTCGTTCGCGGCTCCGCATGCTGCGAAGCGCGTTGTCCTCAAAATGGACCTTCGCGACTTCTTCGTCTCTATCTCCGGAGTCCGGGTCCAGGCGCTCTTCCGGACGGCAGGATATCCGGAATCGGTCGCCGACCTTCTCGGCGGCCTCTGCACGAACGCCGTTCCTCGCGGGAGTTGGCCGCACGTGGACGGCTCAGTAGGCGCCCGGACGTTGTACGCGGCCCGCGTGCAGTACGCGCGTCCTCACTTGCCGCAGGGCGCGCCGACCTCTCCCGCGATCGCGAATCTGTGCGCGTATCGATTCGACTGCCGTCTCGCTGGACTGGCCGAATCCGCCGGCGCCACCTACACCCGCTATGCCGACGACCTCGCGTTTTCGGGCGGACCGGAGTTCGAGCGCCGCGTCGAACGATTCGCCACACACGTTGCCGCCATTCTCGATGAAGAGGGCTTCGCGGTTCATCACCGGAAGACGCGCATCATGCGCCAAGGTGTCCGCCAGCGTGTCGCAGGCGTTGTCGTGAACCGGGCGGTGAACGTAATTCGCGCGGACTTCGATCGCCTCAAAGCCACGCTCACGAACTGCGTCCGTCTGGGTCCGGAAAGTCAGAATCGCGAGAGGCATCCGTCTTTTCACGCGCATCTCCTCGGGCGGATCAGCTTCGTTGAGATGGTTAGCCCTGCCAAGGCCCACCGCCTGCGCGAGTTGTTCGATCAAATTCGCTGGAGCGCCTGAATTAGGCGCGTTCGGATCAGGAATTGCGCCGGGCGCTACAATAACCTGCTTATGCTCCGCTTGCTCTTTGCTCTCTCGCTGCTTGCCGTCTCCGCTTTTGCCCAGTCGAAGTTCGAATACTGGCCGGGCGCCAACTACGACCCCGCCCATCAGCCCCGGCACGTCCACCCGGCCACGCGA
>JBDTTK010000441.1:0-4435 GCA_039930685.1 Bryobacteraceae bacterium
CGCGCCAGCGTATTCAATCTCCCGCCAGGTGTTGGATTCCGGAACGCGCGTAGTGGCGCGCGGCGAGGGGCGATAGCGGCTCAAGCACCCGCCACGCGATTTTCTGGGCTTCGTCGGAGGAACAGTGCACGATGGCGAATCCGGCACCCTCGGTCGCAAGGTTCAGGTCACGCTCAGTGTAGACAGCCTCCGTGCCTAAGATCGCCGACAACTCTCTCATCAGGTAGCCCCACACGCCCTGCTCCCCGACACGCTGGTCGGCGGACTTCAACATTTCGTCGCCGGAGACAGCGATGACATCCGTATCGTCGAACTGAGCATAGTGGAGCTGTGCCGCTGCATGTTCGGATTGAGCCAAATCTGGAAAGATCGCAACCGTGTAGCCGGTGGGATGAAAAATCCCCATCGTCGTATCAGCACCCTGGAAAAATTTGGACAACCTGCTCAATAGGAGCCTCCTAAGAGGATGATCCGCGAAGTGAAGGGCCTCTTTCAAGTAAATAGAGGCGGCGAGAGATAATAAGGAGGGAAGCTGTCCGATGCACTCGGGCGGCCCCGCCCTCGGATTTTGCAGTATGCCACTCCCTGATTTCGATCCACTTGTTACCGAATGGTTCGAGAATCGCTTTGCGCGGCCGACAGAACCACAAGAGGCGGGATGGCGGGAGATCGCTGCCGGACATGACGTTCTGATCTCCGCGCCAACCGGATCCGGCAAGACGTTGACCGCCTTCCTCATTTGCATGGATCGCTTGATCCGGGCTGCGCGCGCGGGCACCCTGGCCGACGAGACGCAGGTCGTTTATGTGTCGCCCTTGAAGGCGCTCTCCAACGATGTGCATCGGAACCTCGAGGTACCTCTCGGCGAGATTGCGGCGCTGGCAGCGAGCAAAGGAATTTCGCTTTCGCCGATCAGGACCGCAGTTCGTACGGGCGATACACCGGCGTCGGAGCGCCAGAAGATGCGCAAGAGGCCGCCGCACATTCTCATCACGACTC
Source organism: Bryobacteraceae bacterium (assembly GCA_039930685.1). Taxonomy (GTDB): domain Bacteria; phylum Acidobacteriota; class Terriglobia; order Bryobacterales; family Bryobacteraceae; genus JBBQWZ01. The sequence continues at coordinate 1,000 of JBDTTK010000441.1, forward strand.
CTGAGACGCTGTTCATCCTGTTGACCGCGGAGCGGTCCCGCGAAATGCTGCGGACCGCAAACACAGTGATCGTCGATGAGATCCACGCCATCGCGGACGACAAGCGAGGCTCGCACCTCGCGTTGACACTGGCGCGCCTGGACGCTTTGATTTCGAGAACGCGGTGCGCGCCGCAGCGGATTGGGCTCTCCGCGACGGTGCGTCCGATCGACGAGGTCGCGCGTTACCTTGCCAAAGATGCGGGCGTCGTCGATGTCGGGCACCGGCGCGCGATGGACCTCTCCATCGAAGTGCCGAATGACGAATTCAGCGCGGTGGCGACCAGCGAGATGTGGGAGGAGATCTACGACCGTCTGGCGGTCCACATTCTGCGCGAGCGGACAACGCTGGTTTTCGTCAATACTCGCCGCCTTTCCGAGCGCGTAGCGCATGCGCTCGCCACCCGGCTCGGCGATCAGGCGGTGCTACCGCACCACGGCAGCCTGGCGCGGGCGCTCCGCCTGAATGCGGAAAGCCGCTTGAAGAACGGCGAGTTGAAGGCAGTCGTCGCGACGGCCTCGCTGGAATTAGGCATTGATATCGGCACTGTCGATCTGGCAATCCAGATCGGTTCGCCGCGTTCGATTGCGGTCGCACTGCAGCGCGTAGGGCGGTCCGGACATTGGGTTGGGGCTAAGCCGCGCGGCATCTTCTTTCCCACTACGCGGGACGAGCTGGTGGAATGCGCCGCCTTGATTCGCGCGATTCGCGAGGGTGACCTGGAGCGGCTGGAGATTCCGCAGAACGCGCTCGACATCCTGGCACAGCAGATCGTCGCGGAGTGCGCGGCGGATTCCTGGAAGGAAGACGATCTCTACGAGTTAGTCCGGCGGGCGTATCCGTATCGCAATCTGGGCCGCAAAGAATTCGACGAAATCATCACCATGCTCTCGGACGGAATTACAACCACCCGAGGACGTAGCGGCGCCCTGCTGCATCGGGACCAGGTGAACCATGAAGTCCGTGGGCGGCGTGGCGCGAGGCTTGCGGCGATCACCTCGGGCGGCGCGATTCCGGAGAACGCGGCGTATTCGGTGATTGCGGAGCCGGAAGGCAAGACGGTCGGCACGCTCGACGAGGATTTTGCGGTCGAGAGCTTGACGGGCGATGTTTTTCTGCTCGGAACGCATTCATGGCGAATCCGGCACGTGGGGCAAGGGACGGTTCGCGTGGAGGACGCGCATGGCGCGCAGCCTTCGTTGCCATTTTGGCTAGGCGAAGCCCCTGGGCGTTCCGTGGAGTTGTCGGCGGCGGTGTCCGAGGTTCGCGAGGCGATTACGGCCAAGGCCGATTCTGAGGCTTTGGCGTTCCTGCGGGACGAATGCGGACTCGAGAAAGCCGGGGGACTGCAAGCGGTGGCGTACGTTCGGGAGGGCGTGACCTCTCTCGGCGCGCTTCCTTCGACGCGGACCGTGGTCGCCGAGCGGTTCTTCGATGAGGCCGGCGGGATGCAGTTGATCCTCCATGCGCCATTCGGTTCGCGGATCAACCGCGCTTGGGGTTTGGCGCTGCGTAAGCGATTCTGCGTGAACTTCAATTTTGAACTGCAGGCCGCGGCAACGGATAACGCAATTCTGATTTCGCTCAGCGAACAACACTCGTTCCCGCTCGAGGCGGTCTTTGAGTTTCTACGGGCCGCATCGGTGGAGCATGTTCTACGGGAAGCGCTGTTGACCGCGCCGATGTTCGGGGCGCGCTGGCGATGGAATGCCACGCGATCGCTGGCGGTTCTTCGTTTTGCCGGCGGGCGGAGAGTGCCTCCGCCCATCCAGCGGATGCGTTCGGAGGATTTGCTCGCGTCCGTGTTCCCGGACCAGGTCGCGTGCGCGGAGAATCTGACGGGTCCGATCCGGATTCCGGATCATCCGCTGGTGAACGAAAGCATTGACAACTGCCTGCACGAGGCTATGGATGTGGATGGCTTGCGTCGCGTGCTGGAAGGGCTGGAGTCCGAGGCGATCAGGCGCGCAACGGTGGAGAATCCCTCGCCGTCTGTGTTCTCACACGAGATCCTGGGCGCGAATGCGTACACCTTCCTCGACGACGCGCCGCTCGAAGAGCGGAGGGCGCGCGCAGTCCAGTTGCGCAGTACGCTGCGCACTGGCGCGCCGGATCCGGCTGGGGTACTGGACCAGAAAGCGATTGACGAAGTCTCGGCACAGGTATGGCCTGATCCCCGGAACGCCGATGAACTGCACGACGCCCTGCTGACGATGATCACGGCGCCCGCCGAGGCGGAGTGGCGGGTCTGGTTCGACGAATTGCGAATGGCAAATCGCGCATTCTCGTTGGAGCGCGGCGGCGTCGAACTCTGGGTGGCTGCCGAACGGCGCGACGCAACGGGCGACCAGCTGGAGACAATCCGTGGGTGGATGGAATGCGTCGGCCCGGTGACAGCGGCGTGGTTAGCGGACCGGCTCGGCGCGCCAGTCGAGGATGTCCGGATTGCTTTGGCTACGCTCGAACGGGAAGGCCAGGTATTCGAGGGACATTACCGTGCCGCGACCGACGGCGAAATTCAATGGTGCAACCGGCGAATCCTCGCGCGCATTCATCGACTCACACTCGGGACATTGCGACGCGACATCGCGCCGGTGACTGCAGCCCAGTTCCACGAATTTCTCGCACGCTGGCAGCATGTCGCGCCGGGAACCCAGCTCCATGGATCCGACGGCGCGCTCCATGTCGTGCGCCAATTGCAGGGCTTCGAAATTCCGGCGTCCGCTTGGGAGCCGTACATCCTTGCGCGCCGAATTGCCAATTACACTCCGGAGAATCTGGACGACTTGTGCCTTTCGGGCGAGGTAGTTTGGGCGCGGCTCTCCCCGCACCCCGGGCTGGCGGCGGGCGACCGGCGCGTCCGGCCGACACGCATCGCGCCCATTTCGTTCTTTCTGCGTGAAGATTTCGATTGGCTGGGGGTGCCCGTGCCAACTGAGGAGCGGGGAGGGCTGTCGCATGCCGGACGCGAGACGCTCGAAGTGCTGACGACGCGCGGCGCGTCGTTCTTTAATGATCTCGTCCGAGGGACCGGAAGATTGGCGAGCGAAGTGGAAGACGCGCTGTGGGAACTAACGGCTGCTGGATTGGTTACCGCGGACGGATTCGAGAACCTGCGCGCGCTCATCGATCCGAAACGAAGGCGCGGTGAAGGACGTGGAAGCGTCCGCCGGCCGAGACATGCGGCGGGCCGATGGGCTTTGATGGCGCCTACCGCCGCCGTGGCACCGGAGGAACGTGTCCGGCGGTTCGCGCTTCAATTGTTGCTGCGGTGGGGCGTCCTGTTCCGGGATTTATTGGCGCGAGAGAGTCTGTCGCCCCCCTGGCGGGAACTTCTTCCCGTGCTGCGCCGGATGGAAGCGCAATGTCGTAAGTCAAGAACCGGGTGACCACGGGC
>JBDTTK010000442.1:0-4427 GCA_039930685.1 Bryobacteraceae bacterium
TCCCAGTGGCCCGTGTGATAGCCGAGGGCGACCGGTGTTCCGTCGTCGCGTCGCACACCGCCATGTGTAGAAAGAATAAGGACTTCTGGACCGGTGAGCCGGCCGGGGTCCCAGCCCATCCCGGCGTTTTGGCTGAGGCCGAAGAGGTCGCCCGAGGGGCGGTTCAGCAGCATCTCGGCGGTGATCGGGAGGTTGCCCACTGGACCCGCGGCCCGAGTGTGTATATCATATAGAACGTCGTTCGACGGATTAGACTTTCCTTCTGCCATGAGCCTCCATCATAGAAGGCGCGGGGATAGAAGGAATAGGAGTAAACATGGATCGACTTTCCTGGGAAGCAGTGATTGCTTTGATTTCGAGCTCGATCATGCTGGTGATCGGCGCTGTGGTCCTGTTCGCGGTTCCTAATCCGGCACCCGATCAGTGGTTCGTATTCCGGATGATTCTGGCCGCCGGCGGAGCGGGATTGGGCGCCGCGCTCACTGGCCTGCTGCTGCGCAAGACGTCCACCCCGGCGCGCGCCTTAGGTGCCGTAGCGATGTTCGCGGCCGTTTGGTTCCTCCAGGACCGCGCGCCGGTGAAGGAAACGTTGGTGACCGCATCGTTCGACACGCTCGCCGTAAGCGCCAGCTCGTCTTCAATCGAAACGATCGGCGAAGAACAAAAGGCGATCCGCGAGATCGCTCCGCTAGTCGACGGGCTGTTCCAGTAGCGTCGGTCTATTTCTTCGCGTCCTGCGTCAACTGCTTCGCGATCTTATCCGCGACGTCGGCGCTCGCAGACCGGAATTTGCCCCCCTGCGACTCCTGCGTCGTGGACCAGATCACATCCCCGTCTTTGTTCACGAGGCGAACCGTCGCGAACGCTTCGTGCTTCCGTTCCTTGATGTTCGAGCTTTCGTGCTCACCAATCGTGACTCCTGCATAGCGGGAACGATCGGATTCCGAGCGCGACGCTTTGGATGTGCTTCCGACTCCGGTGCCCGCCGTCAGGCGCGCATTGATGTTGTCTGACGTCTGGAACTGGTCCGTGAAGATCAGATCTTCCGCGCCGCCGCGCAGAATCGCATCCGCCTTCTGCTCGTTTTCGGTAAGGATAAATAGCTTCGTCGCCTGCAGACTCGAAATGATCAACTCGCGGAGCTGGGCCGCCGACTCGCCTCCGGTAAAGCGATCCACATACACCCGCCGGATGCGTGGAAGGTCGCGGGCGAGGTCCGAAGGCGCATCAGCGGCTAACAACGGGCAGATTGCAAGAAGAGCCAAACCAAAACGGCGCGATGGCTTCATCCCTTTCCAGCCTTCCGCGCCTCTTCGTCCTGGAACTGGATTTTCAGGCCCGTGCGCGCCTCCAGGCTGACGAGTAACGACCGGATCGCCGATTTCTCAATCCGGAAGACCATCGCCTGCTGATGACCCTCCTCGTCTTTGTACCCCACTGTCAGGAAGTGCGTCCGTTTCTTCGCCAGAATCAGAAGCGGCGAAATGAGGGCGGCGCTCAAATAGCGCCGGTCGACCTTCTGGCCGTACTCGACCAGGTTGATTTGTTCGTACGGGATGCGGACGCTGGCTTTTTTCGAATAAAAGACAAAAAACTTCTGGTCCGTGGCTTCGACGCTGCCGCCGTGGCCCTGGCTGAGCGCGGAGACGGTTCCACCCACGTACTCGGCTTGCCCTCCGGCGGCATACCCGGCGCAAAGGAGCATCGTCGCGACGCACAGCTTCATGTATGCGTGGTGCGTTCGGCGCGAAAATGTTCTCTCTCGGAATAGACTGAGTGCTTGACCCTCGGCATTCCCCGCTCAAAGATTACTCCCTAGCCGCCGCAAACTGTCAGGTGTATACTGTGCGCTGCCGGATCTTGCAGCGCGCGCGCTAAGCCCGGTACCCAAATATCGGGAGGGCGATCATGCGCCTGATTCAATGCTGTGTTGTCCTGCTGGTTGTTCACGGGGCGCGAGCCCAATCAGCCAGTCATGCTAGTGATCCGGTCGGCGTCAGACCCGGCGCACTGATGTCGATGGCGACTGAGCAACTCGCGCAGGTCCTCGCGGGACGCGCCACCCTCAACGGACTTCCCGCTGCCGCGGCGCGAACCGCCGTCGTCACCTGTCAATATCGGTCCTCGCAAGGCGCCGCCCGCGCCGTCCGCCACTTTTGGTACGAGGACGCACCCGCCTGGCTGGCCTCGGTCCCCGCCGCGCATCCGGTTCACGCGCTCATTCGACACCCGGTCAATCAGTGCCCTGCGACGCTCATGGCGGCGGACGCCGCCGGACCCTCCGCCGTAACCCCCGCTGGCACTCAGCCCGAAACCTCGGCCGCCCGTCCGCCGGAAGCTGCCCTCACCCGCGCCGGCTTCTCGACCGCGGGCCTTAACAATGAGCAGATGGCCGCCAGTTTTTATGCCGGCGACTTCCTCCATGTCGGCCTCAACCGCGAAGACATCAAGTTCCAGGTCCTTTTCGGTCAGTACCTGCAAGCGTACGGAACCCACTGCGATGCCTACCTCCCGAAGAACAAGGTCGAGATGACGCGCCAGGTCTGTGCCCGTGAGCAGTATGAGGTGAATCGGTATGGCGCGCGTGTCGGAGGCTCAACTTGCATCGAGTGGCGAACCGAGGGCACCGGCATCTACGCGGACCCCGCTCTCTATCAAGCCAAGAATCAGGTGGACGCAGCTACCGCTCCCGACACGATCCGCGAAGTCTTCAAGACCCTGAGCCAGAAGGATCCCATCGGCGCGGCGCTCAACGTCGCGAGCGACGCGAAGGAAATCGGCGCGGATATGGCCCGTCTGGTTCAGATCAACGCGTGCAATGGCGCCGGCCTGAAACGATTCCAGGAGAATCTCCGGCTATTTGCTCTCAACAAGCAGCCCGTGCGCCTCGCGGGCGATTCCGGATACACGGCGCCGGCCGCCCCCCATGCTCCATCCGGAAACCAAAACTATACGAAGCTCCTCGAGGATTTGGTCTCCGAACATGCAAAAACGTGGGTCTTCAACCGCTACGTCAACGGAAGCGTTTCGGGTGTCAGCGTCACGGGCCGGGACGCGGCAGGCAAGCCCGCTCGAGTTACTGGCCGCTATCTCTTCAACGGCCGCAACCAAGGTTCCCTCACGGTCAGCTTCACCGACGGCCTTCCGGAATGCATGTACTTTTTCGACTTCCCCAGCACTTGCCGGACGCCCAATCGCCGGGTTGTGGCGGCGTTCGCCGCCGGCGGATACCAGCAATAAGCCGAACCGGAATGGGGCAGGTAACTCCAGCTCCACCGCCGCGTACCCGCCGCTCGCCGGGGGTTTCAAGCGCTTTGCCCCACGACGCAGGAATGAATGCCGGATCGCCCGCTATCTTGTAAAGGCGATGATCCGCCTTCTGTTGTGCCTCGCCGCCGTCTCTGCCTTTGGGCAGGATCCCGACTTCTCCTATCCCGCCAAGCCACTAGACGTTCGCGTCCTCCAGACCGAAAAGCAGAGTGGCGCGGAGATCCGCGATCTCACGTTCGCCGGCGCAAATGGAAAGCGCATCGCGGCCTTCCTGGTGCTGCCCTCGGGCACGGCGTCCGCCGCCGGAACGCTCTACGTTCACTGGTACGATTCAGCCGAACCGACCTCGAACCGCTACGAGTTTCTCGACGAAGCCATTGCCATGGCTCGGCACGGCATGATTTCCCTGCTGCCCGAGACCATGTGGTCCGACCCTAACTGGTATCCGTCCCGCGTCCAGGCCGACGACTTCAAGAACTCCGTCGAGCAGGTGAAGGACCTCCGCCGCGCGCTCGACGTTCTTACCGCCGAACCCCGCGTCGACAAGGACCGCATCGCGCTCGTTGGCCACGACTTCGGAGGAATGTACGGCGTCGTCACTGCGGCAGTCGATTCCCGCATAAAGGCCTTCACGCTCATGGCTTCGACGACCAGCTTCAGCGATTGGTACACGTACGGGAAGTTCCGCCTCGAAGGCGAGGCGCGTGAGAAGTACGTCGCGCAAATGGCTCCGCTCGATCCGGTCGCGCACATCGCGAAACTCAAAGTACCGGTGCTCATGCAGTTCGCGAACTTCGATTTCTATGTTCCACGCGACAAGATCAACGCGTTCCGGAAGGCGGTCGCCAAGCCCAATCCGCTTTGGCTCTACGAAGCCGGACACGGGCTCGACTGGCAAGCCGAGCGCGACCGCAAAGCCTTCCTGATCGACAAACTTCACCTTTCGATGGAGTCGACTGACATCATCCACGCCTACTTTCAGGCGCGCAACGAAGGCGATCCGGTAAAGATCGAAGCGTTTCACTCGGCCGATTTCCGCGAGACGTTCCTGGGCCAGCCCGGCGGCGATCTCGCCGAGCGCAAGAAGTACTACGAGTTCGACGAGGCTGTGCACGGCCACTTCGAATACCGCTTCGTCGAGACCGCCAAGGACTCCG
>JBDTTK010000443.1:0-4421 GCA_039930685.1 Bryobacteraceae bacterium
GCCTTTGTACTGCTCGCCTCACGGCTTCTGGAACGAGAGTCCATCGTCTTCGGCCGCTAGCGCGAGAAGCCAGGGGATACTCCGTCATTCTCTTTTGGCTTGACAGGATCCGTGTGGCGGCTATACTATAACCATAAGGTTATGCAACTGAGCAGTTATGGACAAGCGCCGACGCCGGGCCTCGACGCAACCTTTGCGGCGCTCGCCGATCCCACCCGCCGCGCGATCCTGGCGCGTCTCGCTTCGGGCGAAGCGTCGGTGACGGAACTGGCCGAGCCATTTTCGATGAGCCAGCCGGCGATTTCCAAGCACCTCAAGGTGCTTGAACGCGCCGGACTGATTTCGCATGGCCGCGACGCCCAACGCCGCCCGCGGCGCCTTGAAGCCAAACCGCTTGCCGAAGCCACCGAATGGCTGGAGAACTACCGCCAATTTTGGGAGGCGAGTTTCCAGCGCCTGGATGCGCTGCTAGACGAGATGAAGGCCATGGAACCTCCTCGGGAACGGTCGAAAAAGAAAGGGAGCAAACGATGACAACGGCTGGCGTTGAATTCACGACACCAACTTATCGCGAAGTGGTGCTCAAGCTCGATTCCTGGAAGGATCCCAAGCGAATTTCGACGAACTCACCGAAGTCTTGGCGTCAGTGATGCCTGAGTAAACCGGATCGAACGAAACTTACGAACCAATCCGAAAGAGAACGCTGAAGATGATGAACCCCGGAAACCTGACCGTTACCACGCCTAGCGATCGCGTGATCCAAATGACCCGCGTGTTCAACGCGCCCCGCCAATTGGTTTTCGATGCAATGACTAAGCCGGAACTGCTCAAACGCTGGTTCTACGGCCCCGACGGCTGGTCGCTCGCCGTCTGCGAAATCGATCTCCAAGCGGGCGGCATGTATCGCTACGTATGGCTCAGCCCCGACGGAACGGAGATGGGAATGGGAGGCATCATCAAGGAGGTCGTCCGGCCTGAGCGCATCGTGCAAACGGAGAAGTTCGACCAGGCCTGGTATCCCGGCGAGGCGGTCGGCACGATGCTGCTGTTCGAGGACAACGGCAAGACGACCCTGACCCTGACCGTCGAGTACGACTCCAAGGAAACCCGGGATGCCGTGCTCAAGACTCCGATGGCCGAAGGCGTCGCCATGGGTTACAACCGGCTCGCGGAGATGCTGCCGGAGTTCGCCTAGTCATTCGCTATGGCTCCCAATCGAAAGGCGGCTACGCGGGTCACGAAGAGGACGCGTGCAACCGGGGGCGCGAGCGCGTCTCTTGCGGACGTGCAGTCGATCCTCGACTGGCTGAAGTCGCACAGCACCAAACACACCCTCAACGGGGTGGCGCGGTACGGCATCCCGTCGGACAACGCTCTCGGCGTCGCGGTGAAGGACATTCAGGCGTTGGGCAAGATCGTCGGCCGCAACCACGACCTTGCTCTCGCTCTGTGGGAAACGGAGTGCTACGAGGCGCGGATGCTGGTCTCGTTCATCGGTGATCCGGATCGCCTCACGTCCGCGCAGATGGATCGCTGGTGCCGCGACTTCGATAGCTGGGCTATTTGCGATACGCTGTGCTTCCACTTGTTCGACCGCAGTCCGCATGCATGGGCCAAGGTCGAGCAGTGGAGTAAGCGGTCGTCCGAGTTTCAGAAGCGCGCCGCCTTTGCTCTGCTCGCCTGCCTCGCCGGACACGACAAGGACGCTGCGGACGAGCGCTTTGTCGCTGGCCTGGTCCTGCTCGAGGACGCTGCAAGCGACGATCGCAACTTCATTAAGAAGGGGCATGTGTGGGCACTGCGCCGTATCGGCGGGCGTAATGCGGAGCTCTTCGATGCGTCGGCCGAAGTCGCACGGCGTTTGGCGGCTTCGACCAATGCGGCAGCGCGATGGGTTGGTAAGACAACCTTGCGCGACTTGAAGACGCGCCCGAAGGCAGTCGGCTCGGAGTCCGGATCTGGGGGCCGAGTCACGAAGCGAAGAGGGAAGTCCATATGAACGAAACCACCAGTCAGCGGCGACCGGGCCGCAGCCTCGCCGCGCTGGGCGCGAGTTTCCTTGCGGTCGTAGTGCTTTCGATGGGAACGGACGCGATCATGTATTCGTCGGGCGCATTCCCGCCGCTTGGACAGCCGATGCCGGACGCACTCTTCCTGGTGGCCTTGGCCTACCGCACGTTGTACGGCGTCGCCGGCGGCTACATTGCGGCGCGACTCGCTCCCTACCGGCCAATGCAGCAGGCGCTCGCATCCGGCGCCGTCGGACTTGCTATCAGCCTCGTCGGCGTCGTAATGACCTGGGACAAGGGGCCAGAGATGGGGCCGAAGTGGTATTCCCTCGCGCTGATGGCAACCACAATCCCCTGCGCATGGGCGGGAGCCAAACTGGCGGAGGCGCATAAGCCGGGTCCGCAGTCGGCGGCCCCCGGCGTATAGACATCGACCGCCCGGCTCAAACCGTTTATTCGAAAAAGGTAATTTCCTGGAGATACTCTCGTGATCCTGACAAAAGAAGAACTCATTTCCGCGATGCGAACCGAGGTTCGCATTCTGGTCCACCTGATCGGCAAGATCGACCCCTCCATGCTCGACTACCGGCCGACGCCGTCTCAGCGAAGCACGCTCGAACTCGTGCAGTACATGGCGATCATGGGTCCGACGCAGATCGCTCTTCTTAAGGGCGGCGTCTTCAACCGCCCGGTATTGACCTCCATCTGGGGCCCGGCGGCGGCCGCCGCCAAGGCCATGACGTTCGAGCAGGCGGTCGAGGCGATCCGCCTTCAGTCGGACGAGTATACGAAGCTGCTCGGCGATTGGAACGACGACGACTTTCGCGCCGAGGTCGACATGTTCGGCAACAAGCAAAAGGTTGGTCCGCTGTTGGTGAATCTGGTGCTCGGCGGCCACGCCGCGTATCGGACTCAACTGTTCTGCTACCTCAAGTCGTGCGGCCGAAGCGAACTCAGCACGATGAATCTGTGGGCAGGCGTCGACGCGCCGCCGATGTGAACTTGTCCCACCGGACTCAGGCCTGGTGGCGACGAACGCGCCAGGCGCGGTACACTCGCCCCAACCGACCGTATGACGACTATCAATCGATCCGGAATGCTCATCCTGCCTAAGCAGCCGTTCGTCGACTGGATCAACAAACTTGAGACCGGCGCACCGCCGCTTCGCCTGGCCGAGTTGACCAAGGATCCATCGCTCTATCTGATTCCCGAGTTCGACGACGAAGCGGGCGGCAGGGCGTACCTGCGAGAGTCCTTCGACGCTCTATTCAAGGAGGAGCTTGCAGCCTGGTGGACCGACGAATCGGGGTGGCCGCGGAAGCGTACCTTTCCTCTGTTCAAAAAGTGGTTCGATTACCAGTGCTTCCCTTTGATTCAGGATTTGGCCTCGGGACGCGTGTCACGAACATCGGGCTAATATGCAGGAAGGTTTGTTGCTCACATGGTTCGTTACGTATTGCTCCTCCTTGCCGTTTCGCTGCACGCGCAGGACTGGTGTGCGGCTCCGCGCGGCGCGGCCTTCGAGCCGTATAAAAAGATCGCGTCGAACGATCCGTGGTTCGAGGTGTATGAACTGTCGCCCGGCGAATATGCGATCCACGAGCCGCGCCAGGCGGAGCGAGTGTTCTCCTACCTGATCATCGGCACGAAGACGGCGTTGCTGTTCGATTCGGGCTTTGGCATTGGGCGCATCCAGGATGTCGTCAAGCAATTGACGCCGCTGCCGGTGATGGTTCTCAATTCGCATACGCATTACGATCACTACGCGGGCAATCATTCGTTCGACAGCGTGCTCGCAGTCGATACCGACTACACGCGCAAGAATGCCGAAGGCAAAACAAACGCGGTGATCGCGCAGACCGTTCTCGGGCCGAACCTGACGTGCGGCGCGCTGCCCAATGGTGTTAGCACCGCGACGTATTCCGTCAAGCCCTTTCGCATTTCGCGTTACGTTTCGGACGGCGAGAAGATCGACCTCGGCGGACGAACGCTCGAAGTGGTACTGACGCCGGGCCATACGCCCGATGCCGTCTGCCTGCTCGACCGCGCGCGCCGGGAGTTATTCACGGGCGATACGTTTTATCCGGGCGCGTTGTGGTTGTGGGTGCCGGAGACGGATCTCGACGCCTATCAGCGCTCGATCGACAAGTTGGCGCGTCTGTCCAAAGACGTGGATGTCTTGCGGCCGGCGCATAACGCTCCGCAGGCGTCGCCCGCGCTGCTGCCGAAAGTGGCGGCGGCACTGCCCGAAGCCCGCGCGGGAAAGATGCCGTCGACGGCCCGGGGGCAGAAGCGGCTGTTCAAATTCGAAGGCTTCTCCATTCTCCTCGCACAGTAACGGGCACCGTACGCCCGGATCCATTCGCTGTCAGTCAGGCGGGATTGGGTTGGGTGGGAATGAGGTCGCGGTAT
>JBDTTK010000444.1:0-4413 GCA_039930685.1 Bryobacteraceae bacterium
GACGCTCACGTACTGTACTTACCTGATGCGCCAGAAGAATCATCCGCTCGGCCAGTTTCCGACCGGGTGCCCGCCGTTCGACAAGGAAGGCTACGGGCACATCATGAAGGAAGCGCGTACGATCCAACGCGCGGCCCCGCCCAAGACCTAAGAGTCGAGGCCGAGCAATTCGAACACTGCGCCGCGGAGTGCCGGCACGTACGCGACCGCGTTGCCGCTGTAAATCGTGCGGACGCCCTTGTGGTCATGGAACACAGCGCCGGCTTCTTCAAGAATCACCTGGGCCGCCGCTACGTCCCACGGCGCTACCTTGGGCTCGACCCAAACCTCTAGCTTGCCCGAGGCCAGCCACATGGCATCGGGCGTGCCGCCGAGGCTGCGGACGCTCCAGAAGGTCGACATCCAATCGGTGAGTTTCGGCGCGAACGGCATGCGGTCGATGCCGTGTAACCCATTCACGGACAGCGCGGCCTCCGCGCGAGCCGTAATTTCCGAAATTCGGATCGGAGTGCCGTCGACAAAGGCTCCGCCCCCACGCGCCGCGAAGTAGGTCTGTCCGAGCAGCGGAAGGTGGACAAGCCCGGCTTTCATTTCCCCGTCCTCTTCCAGGCCAATCAGGACGCTCCATAGCGGGTTTCCCCGGAGGAAGTCGCGCGTCCCGTCGATCGGATCGATAATCCATTTGCGGTCATTCGCGCTTACTTTCGCGGACCCCTCTTCACCCAGCAACCCGTCGTCGGGGAAGACCTCGAGCAGCGACGATGCGATCAGCCGCTCGCATTCCTTGTCCGCGATTGTCACCGGAGACGCGTCGGCCTTGCTTTCCGCCTGGACGCCGGCAGCCTGCAGCTTCAACGCCAGCTCGGCGGACCTCGCCGCGATTGAGCGCGCCACCTCTATTTCACGCGCGTACGGCGTCACGCTAAGCCAGCTCCTTGTAGAAAAAGACCGTGTCATGCAGCGTCGAATCGCTGGACAGCGCGTACCTGGGGATCGCGCCAAGCGTCGTCCATCCGAGTTGCCGGTACAGCGACTCCGCCACGCTCTCTCGCTCCGTATCGAGAATCAGCAGCGTCCGCCGCAGCCGCGCTGCCTCCGCCTCGATGGACTGCATGAGTGCGCTGCCAATGCCCTTGCGACGGGCCGAAGTGTGCACCAGAAGCTTCATGACCTCCGCGCGGTGCGTGGCGTTCGGCATGTAGGCGAGGCCAAGTTGCACGGTGCCCGCTATTCGACCAGCTTCGAATGCGCCCATCAGAACCGTCGAACCCATCCGGACCGCCGCTTCCACGCCGAGCCAGTATTTGTCGGCAAGTTCGGCGTCGAGCGGCTGCAAAAATCCGACCGAAGCTCCCCCACGGACGGCATCCAGCAAAAGGTCGTTGAGCGCAGCCCGCATGCCCAGTATGTCGGTCGCGGACAGCACCCGAATCTCAGCCATTGGCCGATGATAGCGTGTTAGCCTAGCGACGATGAATCCGAGAACCGTGTATACGGTCCTGGAAGAGGCCGCGCTCGCCTTCGGAGATAAGCCCGCACTCCAGCAACCGATTGGCGACGGTAAATATGAGACCTATTCGTGGTCTAAGTACCGGGATGCCGTGCGTGAGATCGCGGTCGGACTCGAAAGCATTGGCATCGAAAAGGGCGAGATCGTAGCCCTGCAATCGGAAACGCGCGCCGAGTTTTACCTTGCGGATATCGGATTGATCGCGCGCGGCGCCATCGCCGCCGCGCTATACACAAGCTTGCCCCTTGAGGACCAGGTCAAAACATTGCGCGGATGCGACGCCAAAGTCGCATTCGCGGAGAATCCGAAGACCATGGCCGCGTTGTCGTCCGCGGCGGGCGATCAGCCGCTCACGGTTCGCTGGATCCTATTGACTGGCGAAGCCTCTGGCGTTTTGAGCCTTGAGCAAGTGCGGCAGAAGGGCCGCGAGCAATTGGCCCGCGAACCAAACGCGTTCGACCGCATCCGGTCCGAAGTGACCGAACTCGACCACGCCATTCTCTACATGACCTCCGGCGCCACCGGCGAACCTAAGATGGGCCTCGTGACACAGCGGGCGCTCGTCGCCAACATGGACCACGGACCCGCCGTCCTGCCCCTCTCCCCAAACGACTGCACGATCGCGTTTCTTCCGTCCGCCCACATCGCGCAGCGGATCGTTTGCGAGTTGCTGCCGATCCGCGAAGGCGCCTGCGTGTACTTCTCGGAAGGGCTCAGCAAGATGCCCAGCGAACTGCGTACCGTCCGGCCTACGTTTTTCCTGGCGCCCCCTCGCGTCTGGGAACGCATCTACGCCACCGTGTCTACCGAGATCAGGAAGCGTCCAGCCATGACGCGGAGGCTGTTCTACACCGCGATCGGACTCGGTTCCGAGGCCGCCCGCAGGGTTCAGACCGGGCGTCCGATACCTGGGTGGATGAAGGCGTCTCTCAAGACGTTCGATGCGCTGGTCTATTCGAAAATTCGCGAGCGCCTTGGCGGACGACTCAGAGTCGCGGCTTCAGGCGCCGCCCCGCTGGGCAAGGAACTCGCTGAGTTTTACGCGGCCATCGGGATGCCGCTGGTGGAGGGATACGGCCTGACCGAATGCGGGGTCGTCTCGCTCAATCCATTGAACCGCCCCAAGCCGGGTAGCATCGGCAAACCTCTGCCTGGAGTCGAGGCGAGGATCGCGGACGACGGCGAATTGATGCTCCGCAGCCCCTGCATGTTCTCCGGATATTACAAAGATTCGGCGGCTACGGCGGCTGTGCTCCGCGATGGCTGGCTCGCGACCGGCGATATCGCCGAGTTCGACAGCGATCGGTACCTGTACATCACGGGCCGGAAAAAGGAACTGATCGTCTCGTCCAGCGGCAAGAAGATTTACCCGGCCCGAATCGAAGGGCTATTCAAGCGCGAACCGTTGATCAACCAGGTCCTTTTGATCGGTGACAAGATGCCCTACGTAACGGCCCTGATCACCATCAACGCCGCGCATGCCGAAACCATCAAAGGCGTCGATGGAAAACGTTCCGCCGCGGACCTCGCAAAAGCCGACGCCGTGCTCGAGGAAGTGAATCGCGCCGTCAAACAGGTCAACAAGCAACTCGCTTCGTTTGAACAGATTCGCCGGTGGAAGGTTCTCGAAAAGGAGTTCTCGATCGAATCGGGCGAGCTGACGCCCACGATGAAAGTCCGGCGCAATCGGGTGCTTGAGAACTACCGCGGCGTGGTCAGCGACCTCTATCTCGGCAAGGACGCCGATTGACATCACCGCTTGATACACTGAAGCCTTAACCATGGCTATCAGTCAGGATCTGCTGGACATTCTCGTCTGTCCGCTGTGTAAGGCGCCTGTTGAACTCAAACAGGATGAGAATGGCCTCAAATGTCCACAATGCCGCCGGGTATATCCGATCCGCGACGATATCCCCGTGATGCTTCCGGAAGAAGCACGGCTCGACGAATAGGCCGCAGGACTTTCGCTTATGAACCAGACCCTCGAGCGACTGCCACATGGCGCGCATGTGGCAGTCATTCGCCTGCGCTCGCTCGGGGACTGCGTTCTCACCACACCAGCTCTGACGCTCCTCAAAGCCCACCGGCCGGACCTCCAAATCGCTGTCGTTGTAGAAGATCGGTTCGCCGCCGTATTTGACGGGAATCCCGGCATCTCGCGCATTCTTGCTCCGACGGCCGCCGCCATCTCCGCCTGGCATCCGCAACTGGTGCTAAACGCCCACGGCGGAAGCCGCAGCATGCTCCTGACAATCGCCTCGCGAGCCCGTCTGCGGGCCGGATGGGCGCACCACACCTGGTCCGCCGCCTACAATGTGCGAATCCCTCGCGCCCAGGAAATCCTGAACGTCGACCGCGTCGTCCACACCGCGGAACACGTTGCTTCCGCCATGTTCTACCTCGGCGTTCCGCAATCCGCCATTCCTAGAGCGGTCCTCTTCGCGGACCCGCAACCGACTCGCTCGCCCTACGCCGTGATTCACGCGTTCGCATCGGCCGCGGAAAAAGCATGGCCCGCGGAACGCTTTCGGGCCGTTGCCTCGCATCTGAAAGCCACCGGACTGGAACCCGTCTTTCTTTGTGGGCCCGCGGACGACGCCTCGCCATTCCATGATTTTGAATGCCTGCGCGGATCTCTGGGACGCGCCAAGTCGCTCTTAAAGGACGCCTCCCTGTTCGTCGGTAACGACTCCGGTCCGGCGCACATGGCGGCAGCTTTTGGCGTTCCCGTCGTCGTGTTGTTCGGACCCTCGGATCCCTCCGTGTGGGCACCCTGGCGAACCGAGTCGCGCACGTTCAGCAACCTCGGGGTGCTGTCGGAAGCCTCCGTCATTGCCGCCGCTGAAGAACTCCGCGCAAAGGTGAAGGCGTGAGCGCGCTCACCGCTCCGTCCCAACCTACCG
>JBDTTK010000445.1:0-4412 GCA_039930685.1 Bryobacteraceae bacterium
CACGCGAGCCGCAGTCGCCCGGCGTCATGGTCACGATATGGACCGCATGTCCTCGCCGGCTCAACTGGGTAAGGGCTCCTCCGGCGAGGATCTCGCAATCGTCCGGATGAGCGTGAATGGCTAATATCCTCATGCGATTGCAATCCTACGACTTCGAAGCTTTGCACCGTCCGGGCTCGTGAGAGAAGGGAACCGTGATATAGTACGACATCGCAGCATATACCAAATGGGCGGATTGAGCTTATGCCTCTTCAATTTATCCCTGATCTCCATCGGATCTCCAGTCGCCTGGCGGCATCGGTTGCGTCAGGCCCAACAGGCGAACTACCCATTGCCGATCTACTGACGCTAAGCATTCTCTGCGACAACGAAAAGTTCACTGTCGCAGGACTTCAGGAACAGCTCGGATTCGCACCTTCCACCGTGTCCAGCATTCTGAACCGCCTCGAACGCCGAAAGCTGATCGAACGCCAATCGTCGGTGAAGGATCGGCGGACGTTCCACGTTTCACTCACCCAGGACGGTGTCGCCGCTGCCCGCGGCGCGCGTGAATTCCTGGAGTCCTTGGAGGACCGTCTGACCAGCCAACTCTCTTATGCCCATGTCATTGCATTTAGCGAAGTAGTGGAAGCTCTCGACAAGACCCTCCGTCCAAACCCGCTTCCCAAGCGAGCCAAATCCGCGACGGCCTGAGGAAAAATCGCCGACCGGCGCGCCGCAAGGATAGAATAACGCTGTGACCCGCCCGAAGGTACGAGGAAAATGGCTGCTCTTCGCCGGCATCACGATTCTCATCGCGATCGCCGTCGGCGCCGTGGTTGTTTGGCGGCGCGAGGCAAAGGCCGTAAAACCTGCCGTCGTAGCGGCACCGCCACCGCCGGCGCCTGAAGGAAACGAGATCAGTCTGACCGGACGCATCCGGGCGCAGAAAGTCCTGGTCGTCGGAGCGTCCATCGGCGGCCTTCTTGAAAATTTCTTCGTGGAGGTCGGCCAGGAGGTTTACGAAGGCCAGCTCCTCGGGCGCATTCGAAACGGCAAATTCGAATCCGATGAGGAAGTAGCAAATGCGGAGTTCGAGAAGGCGCAGACGCGCCTCCAGTCGCTCGAGGCGTCGCAAATCGCCGCGCGGCTGGAGGCATCCCGCGCCACCGCCGACGCGCAGCGCGCGAAAGCGGAACTGGATCGCGCCGAGCGGGTCTACCAACGGCAGTCCATGTTGATGCGCGAGGGGGCGACGCCGCGCCTGCAATACGAAAAAGCGGACCGCGAGTATAAGTCCGCAAAGGCGGAGTTCGAAAATCTGGAAGCCGTGTCAAACGCCGCGGAGGATCGCGCCACCACCATGGTCAAAGAAATCGAGCGCTCGCGGCAGGTTCTCAACGACCGAGCGCAGGCGATGGAAAACACCAAAGCATCCGTCGGCGCCGGCGAAATGGTCGCGCCCGCCGATGGCTTGGTGATCGCTCTGCACGGTAGCCCTGGAGAACAAGTCACGATCGAAGGCAATCGGGATATGGTGCAGCTCGCCATCGAACTGACCTCGCTCGAAGCGGTCGTGGAGCCGCCACCGCCCGCTCTCGCGCGAATCAAACCCGGCCTGCCCGCCAGAATCCGCATCGCCGAGCTGATCTCCGAGCCCCTCGTCGGCTCCGTGGCCCGTATCGATGGCAATCAGGTCGTCGTGCAGTTTCTGAGTCCCAACACCGGCATCAAGCCCGGACTCACGGCGCAAGTTACCATCCAACTCAACTAGCGGGATCGTTACCCGGCGCTGCGGACTTGCGAGAAATACTCCTTGAGCTTCTGTGCCGCCGCACGCCCGACCGAGTGGACCAACTCGCCCTCTCCCGCGTCACGCAATCTTTCCACGCTCCCGAAGGTCCGCAGCAACTTCTCGACAGTCTTAGGCCCGATCCCCGGAATCTCACTCAGTTCCGAGGTCAGTCGCGATGCCGACCGACGGCTCCGGTGGAACGTCACGGCAAAACGGTGCGCCTCGTCGCGAATCTGCTGGACCAGATGCAGGATCGGTGAATGCTTGTCCAGGATGATCGGCTCACTCTCCTGGCCAAGGACGTAAATCCACTCTTCGCGCTTCGCGATGGAGGCCAACGGTTGCGCCGCAAGTTCGAGCGACTCCAAGGCTTCCGCCGCCGCGTGCAATTGTCCGAGGCCGCCGTCAACCAGAACGAGCCCGGGCATCCTGGCCGGCAGCGGCCGATCTGCGTCGGAATCCTCCGGCAAATCGCGTGTACCCTCGATGGAGATCAGGTCCGCGGACGGGATCGCCTCCGCTTTGATGCGGCCATATCTCCTGGTGATTACCTCGCGCATCGACGCGAAGTCGTCATTCCCTTCCACTGTACGGATGATGAACTTCCGGTAGTCCGATTTCTTCATCCGGCCGTCTTCCCAGACCACCATGCTCGCGACCTTGTCGGTGCCCTGAATATGCGAGATGTCGAAACATTCGATCCGATTCGGCGCCTTCTCGAGGCCCAAGGCGTCCGCCAGCGCTTCCTTGATCCGCTCCGAAGATGGCTTCAACACGCGGAAGCGCTGTTCAAAGATGTGCTTTGCATTCGTCTCGGCGAGATCGAGCATGGCCTTCTTTTGCCCTCGCTGCGGCGTCACGATCT
Organism: Bryobacteraceae bacterium; assembly: GCA_039930685.1. GTDB lineage: Bacteria > Acidobacteriota > Terriglobia > Bryobacterales > Bryobacteraceae > JBBQWZ01. Next base: position 2,640 of record JBDTTK010000445.1, read on the forward strand.
CGACCTTGCGTCCCCGCTTTTCCGTCAGGATCTCTTCGAGAACGTCGTGATCCTCGAAGGCTTTCTCCTCCTCAGCGGTCAACGGGACGTGAATCAGTCCGGGAATGTACTGCTGATCCAGATACACCTGCATCAAGAGTGAGGTGAACAGCTCGACGGGAGAAAACTCGTGCTGGTTTTCCCAGAAGTATTCGCGGCGGTCAACAATCCGGCCGTTGCGAAGATGGAATAGATTCACCGCCACCAGAGGCGGCTCGGCGTAATAGGCAAAGATGTCGGTGTCATCGCCTTCCGCCGCGGCCATCTTCTGGCGCTCCTCCATCTCCTCAACCGTTGTGATGAGATTCCGCAGCGCAGCCGCTTCCTCGAAGCGAAGATCGTCCGAGGCGGCCTGCATGCGGCGTCGAAGGTTGGCGGTCAGATCCTTCATGCGGCCTTCGAGGAACAGCCGTACGTTGTTGGCCGCCGCCTTGTACTCTTCGTCACCGACCATCCCGGCGCAGGGTCCCAGACAGCGATGGATGTGGTATTCGAGGCAAGGCTGCGCATGGCGCTTGTTCAAGTCGATGTAGCAGGACGGAATCTTGAAGTGCCGGTGGATGAAGTGCACCAGGCGATGCGCCAGATTACCCGGGAAATACGGACCGAAGTATGTCGCGCCGTCTTTGCGCAACCGCCGCGTCACGTACACGCGCGGATACTTCTCGGCGGTCAGCTTGATGTACGGATAGGTCTTGTCATCACGAAGCAGGATGTTGAAGCGCGGCTTGTACTGCTTGATGAGGTTGTTCTCGAGCGCCAGCGCCTCTTTCTCGTTATCAACCTGAATGAAATCGACGTCGGTCGCCTCCGCGATCAGCGAACCGGTCTTCGGCTCCGCTAGCTTGTCGTCGTTGAAGTAGCTCCGAACGCGGTTCCGGAGGTTCTTTGCTTTTCCGACGTAGAGGATTCCGCCGTGCGCGTCCTTGTAGAGATACACTCCGGGCAGGAGTGGCAGCAACGCAGCTTTTTCACGGAGAGTCATTGCGGACGGCGACTGTTCAACGGGGCCCTATACTGAGATTGTGGCACGCGCAATCGGGATTCTAGTCGTATTCAGCCTGGCAGCGTGGTCCATGCTCGCTCAGGCAACCTCGCAACAAACTCGTCAGAAGCCAAAAACCGTCAACAACGGAGTTCCGCCGGAGAAAATCCCCGGCGATCCAAAAACGCCGGCAAAGCCTGAGGAAGAGCAGCAGAAGCCCAAGCCGGCCGCAAGCCCGGACGACCCTCCTGAAGAAGACGAGAGCCTGAAGCCCGTGGTCTACGAATTCAATCCGTTGGCTGCGGAAAAAGCGCTCAAGGCGGGCGAGTTCTATTACAAGAAGGGGAACTACAGCGCCGCGTCCGCCCGATTCCTCGAGGCGAGCCGTTACAACCCCGGTCTGGCGGAGGCCTACTTGCGCCTAGGCGAAAGCCGCGAAAAGAATCACAAGCCGACGGAAGCCATCGAAGCCTATCGCAAGTACGTTGAGCTCGCGCCGGATACCAAGCAAGCGGCTGCGCTCAAGAAAAAGCTGGCAACTAAGCCCGCGAAGAAGTAGCGAACCTCTTTGAAGTGGCTTCGTTTCGTCGCGTGCGCTCCGCCGCGGTCGCACTGCCAAACTATCCTACTCAGCTCCGGTTTTCAGCGCGTATCCCCTTCGTTATCAATGAATCCATTTTAATTGCCCCTTAAGGACCTGTTCATGGGTGCCTGCCATTATGGTCCTGGCGAGATCGCATCGCCCACAC
>JBDTTK010000446.1:0-4409 GCA_039930685.1 Bryobacteraceae bacterium
AAACCTTCGACGTGCCTCCGCCATCGACGGCCAGCACTGCGCCGCTCACGAACCGCGCCGCGTCCGAGCATAGCCAGACGATCGTCTCCGCCACTTCCTCTGCTTCGCCCAAACGGTTCTGCGCGGAATACCGTCCCACCACCGTACCCATTACCTCGGGGATCGATTCGACATATGGATCGACCATCTCCGAATGCGTGAATCCCGGACTCACCACGTTCACCCGGATCCCCGCTTGTCCATAGTCGACCGCCGCAGTCTTCGACAAACCAATGACTCCGAATTTGCTGGTGCAGTACGCCCCATGCCCGACATCGCTGGGCTTAAACCCGTAAATGGACGAAATGTTCACGATCGCGCCCTTGCCGTGCTTCAGCATCGCCGGAATCTGATACTTCATGCACATCCAGACACCCTTCAAATTGATGTTCATGACGGCGTCCCAATCCGCTTCCTCGATGTCCGCCACCGGCACCATCGCGGGACCCGAAATGCCCGCGTTATTCACCGCGCAATCCAGCCTTCCGAAACGGTCGAGAGTCTTCTCCACCAGCGCTTCGATGTCGGCGCGTTTGAGAACATCGGTTTGCACGAACAAGGCCTCCGCGCCCAGCGCTTCGATTTGCCGCACCACGCTTTCGCTTTGATCCTTGCGCCGCGCCGCAACCACGACGTTGGCCCCCTCGCGCGCGAACAGCAGCGCCGCCGCCGCGCCGATTCCCGAACTGGCGCCCGTCACGATGGCGACCTTGCCTGCAAATGTCTTCATGTTTCCTCCGGATAGATCACGCAAGCATATCAGCCGCTCTTTCGAAGTCAAAAAAGCGGGAGGACTCACTGCCGCGGGAAACTACCCCGATCTCAGACCCGCCCCGAGCGGATCGCCTCCAGCGCCGACTCCATTCGCGCGACGCGCCCGGCATCGTCCGCCGCGAGATTCTTCGCTTCTCCCGGATCCGAAGTCAGGTCGTAGAGCTGCGCCTCCGTCGAGGACCCCGTTTCATTGCCGGCGTTCACCGCCGACGGATTGCCCTTCAGAGGCCGGATGTATTTCCAGTCGCCTTCGCGAAGAGACAATGAACTCGCCTGCTCGACGAGCCGCTTGCGTCCCGACTTCGTTTCACCGAGCAGCGCCGGAAGCACGTTCTCGCTATCCGGAACGGCGTCCGCGGGGAGTTTGGCGCCGGTAAGATCGGCGAGCGAACGCACGAGGTCGAGCTGGCCGACCAGCGCGCTCGAGACGCTGCCACGCCGGATTCGCGCAGGCCAATTGACAATAAACGGAACGCGCGTGCCGCCCTCGAAGTTGCTGTACTTGCCGCCGCGGAACGGTCCGTTGGGCCGATGGGAGCCGAGCAGGGGGACGGCCTCGTCGTTGTAGCCGTCGTCGATCACCGCGCCGTTGTCGCTCGATACGATCACCAGGGTGTCGTTTCGCAGCCCGTGGCGGTCGATCGTTTCGAGGATCCGGCCGACCGACCAATCGAACTCGGCGATCGCGTTGCCGCGCGGCCCCATCACGGTCGCATCGCGAAACCTGCGGTTCGGCACCCGCGGCACGTGAATGTCGTGACTCGCGAAATAGAGGAAGAAATCGCGGGCACGGTTGGCCTCGATGAACGAGACGGCGCGATTGGTCAGCGTATCCGCCATCTCGTCGTCATTCCACAGCGCCGATTTTCCGCCCGTCATGTAGCCGATGCGGCTGATGCCGTTCACGATGGTCATGTCGTGTCCGTGGCTCGGCGTCATGCGCAGCAGTTCTGGATGTGTCTTCCCGGTGGGCGAATCGTCGAGCGGACCGCGATAGCTCACCTGAATTGGATCGGCGGGATCGAGTCCGCGCACTCGCCTGTCCTCGACGTAGACGCAGGGCACGCGATCGCCGGTCGCGGGAATGATGAAGGACTCGTCGAACCCGATGTCCAGGGGACCGGGCCGGATCTCCTTATTCCAGTCAATCGGACCGCGCCCGAGGCCGAGGTGCCATTTGCCGACGACACTGGTCCGGTAGCCTTGTCGCTTCAGAATCGAAGGCAGCGTGACGCTGCCCGGTTCGATCAGGAGGCTCGCGTCCCCCGGCAGCACCTTGGCCGCCGGAACCCGGAACGAATACGTCCCTGTGAGCAGCGAGAATCGCGACGGCGTGCAGGTCGCGGCCGAGCAGTGGGCGTCCGTGAACCGCACGCCGCCAGCCGCGAGCCGGTCGATGTTCGGGGTGCGGACCCTCTGCGCGCCGTAGCAGCTAAAGTCGCCATAGCCGACATCGTCCGCGTAAAGGAGGACGATCCGCTTCGGCCGCCGTCCATTGGCGGCAAGCAGACCGCCGGCGGATGCGAGTCCGCCAGCCAGAGAAGTGAGAACGTGTCGTCGCTCCAAAGTATGACTATCCTACTCCGGGTCAGAGCCGCGTTTCCGGCTCCATGAGAGTGCAAAGGAGGACGGCGTTAATGTGAGCGGAAGTCGTAGGTGGAAATCGTACCAGGGTGAAGGTTGCCCCAAAGTAACTTGGACGCGCCTTTACCGCCGCAAATGATCGCAAATCATTCGCCAACCCGCGTGCCGGACTACTGCTTATCGAAGTACCCAACCGTCTTGTAAGGCTTTTCGCCGGGGTTTTGCCAATTCGAAGTTGTCGTCATGACCTTGCCGTCGGCCGAGAACGAGGTCGCGTGCCGGACCACTTCCCGCCCCTCGCGCTTGAACCGGATCTCCAGCTTGCCGTCGCGCCATGTCAGCGAAACCGTCTGAAAAGTTGCGTGCCCAGTGACGGGGTAATCCTTGCCGTCGACTGAGGCGACGTATTGGTAGGAATAGGCCGAGCCGCCGGGAAGCCTGCCGCTCGAAGTGAATCGGAGCCCCTTCTGCTGCGCCTCGTACGTCAGCACGACGTCCTTCGGCGGCTCGCCGGGAAACTGAGTCTTGGCGTAATTCATTTTCCAGACGCCAATCCACGGATCGGCGGCGCAGAGGATTCCGGCAAAGGCCAGACCGGTGAGCATACGGTGCAGCATGGCCGCAGAATAGCTCCGCGGCATCTTCGCGCCAAGCAGATTGGGGCGAGATGGACCGGCCCGGCCGTCCCGATTCAGCCTACGGCTTCCGGCGTCTCGCTGGAGAGGAGAACTGGACCAGGGATGGTCGTTGACCCCATTTTCCCCCGAACAGTCTACGCTTATCTGTCATGATACGGAGGGTAACCGTCGGGGTTTGCGTCTTCGGATACTGACGGAGCCCAATCCGCCGGGGAGACAGTGACCGTCCAGGGCGTAAAGCCCAGTCACACTGCTCGCATAAGCCAGGAGGAAACCTATCGTTTGCATGCTTGGCCTTGCGGCCGCCGCATTTGCACAAAGCGGAACGGCCACCTTTACGGGAACCGGGGCATTGACCGGCGCCACGTCCTTTTCAATGATCGGGACGGCGAATCTCCCCGGACTCGGGATCGGCACCTATTCGGGGGCCGGGACGATCGACACCATGGCGATTCAGACCGGTCAGAACAGCATGCCGATCACCGGAAGCTTCTCCATCATCTATCCCGATGGAGGCGTGTTGTACGGGACCTTCGTGTTCCCGGTCGGCTACCTCATCCCTCAGGCGGGCATGGGTATCGTCACGACCGGAACCATCACGATCAAAGGCGGGACCGGGCGGTTTGAGGGCGCCGGCGGAACCTTCTCTCCGCTGACGGGCGCCGGAACGCAGACCAGCGATACCAGTTCCACCTACCAGATCTCAGGCAGCGGTTCGGTTGCCTTCGGGCAGAAGATCCTCCCCCAACTGGCCTTCGGCGGCGGCTGGTATACGGCGCTGTACTTCACGAACACGACCAGCGCGGCGGTCTCCTTCCCGGTGACATTTACGTCGGACAACGGCTCGCCGCTGAGCATCGCCAGCCTCGGCGGTGCGACGACGACGGCCAACATTCCGGCGGGCGGATCGATCCGGTTGGAGGCGCCGAACACCGGAGACCTGAGCCAAGGCTTCGCCTCGGCGAATGTACCCGCCGGCGTCAATGGCTATGCAGTCTTCCGCCAAAGCGGCGGGACGATCGCGGATCAGGAGGCCGTCGCGCCGCTGTCGAACGCGGCGTCGACTACCGCCGCGTTCCTGTTCGACGACACGAACTACATCACGGGAGTATCGATCGTCAACCCGGGCAACGCGGCCGCAACGGTCACCGTGACCGCGAAGAACGCCGCGGGCGGTGTCATCGGCACCGGTACGGTGTCTCTGGCTGCGAAGAACAAGACCGCGTTGGTCCTGAGGAACATCACCGGCCTCGGCGGCGTCGCGGGTTCTCGCGGCGTCGTTACGTTCTCGAGCACCGGCCCCATCGCCGTCCTCGGTCTGCGCTTCTTCGGCTCGGCGTTTACCTCGATTCCGGTAACCAACTAGGTTCGAAG
>JBDTTK010000447.1:0-4402 GCA_039930685.1 Bryobacteraceae bacterium
TGGGCCGTCATCCAATAGAAGTCCGTTGCGCAGCCGATCCAGTTGTTCCTCCGAAAGGATCGTCGACGCCTTGACGAGATACGTCTTGGGAACATGATGCTCCGGGCTCATCACGTAATCCGCGAAGCCCGTGTCATTCGTCATGATCAACAAGCCGCTCGTATCGAGATCGAGACGGCCCACCGGCACCACCCATTCGCCCAGATCCTTGACGAGGTGATACACCGTCGGACGGCCTTCGGGGTCTCTATAGGTAGTCAGGTAGCCCTTCGGCTTGTAGAGGAGGATGTAGACCCGCTCCGCCTCGCGGACCACTTTCCCGTCAAGCGTCACGCGATCGCGGTCGAGATCCACCCAATGCTCGAAAGTTTGGGCCGTCTTGCCGTTCACGGCCACGCGCCCCTCGCCGATCCACTTCCGTGCGTCGGTCCGCGAACCGAGTCCGGCTTTTGACAGCACGCGCTCCAGCGTCTTCAGGGGCCGGTTGCTCTTGCCTTCCTTCCCGGCCTGCTGAACGCGCTGTTCTTTCGAATACTTGGCCACCGGGCGGGATCGCACGTTATCATCGTAGTCCCTGCGGGCGCATCGGCACACCTCATGGAACGGCCCATCCTCATCCGCGGCGCGCGCCAACTACTTACCCTTCGCGGATCTCCTGGCCCCCGCCGCGGTCTGGACATGAACGCCCTTGGCGTAGTCTCGGACGGCTCCGTGCTGATTGTCGGAGGCCGAATTCGCGAGGCGGGTTCGACACGCCGGGTTGAAAATCTTGCTCTGGCGCGCAACGCCCATGAGATTCCTGCCGAGGGTCGCGTGGTGATGCCGGGCTTCGTGGACGTCTCCGTGCATCTCGAGGCTGCGCCGACCGCCAAGCTGGCGCTCGCGCTCGCGCGGCGGGTCCTTCGCCTCTCGCTGCTGCACGGCACCACGACGTGGGGTGTGCCCTCCGCGGATACGCTCGAGCGCAAACTCGCTCGCGCCCTCGCCAAGCTGGATCCATCCAAGGAAACGATCGTTCCCCTCCCGGCAACTGACACAGCCATCCTGCTGCCCCTCGCCGGCGTCGTCGACGCGCGGCCGCTGGTGCGGGAAGGCCGCGCCGTGGCCATCGCCACTGGATATCATGCCGTCCACCAAAAGAGTTGCAACATGGCGATGGCGATCGCCGCGGCCTGCGATTGCGGACTCACCATCGCCGAGGCGATCGTGGCATCGACGATCAACGCGGCGTACGCCTTGGGAATCGGCGACCGCTCCGGCTCCCTCGAAGCAGGCAAGCAAGCCGATATCCTGATCCTCGACACGCCGGACCATCGCGACCTCGCTCTCGCGCGCGGCCTGAATCTGGTGCATTCGGTCATGAAACACGGAGAAATGATCGCGGAGGTCGCCGACTAGCCGGCAGCAGCACGTATGCTCGAATGCGTTCCCAATTTCTCGGTCGGGCCGAATCCGGCAATCGTCGAGTCGCTCGCGGGTTCGATCGCGTCCGTAACCGGCGCCGCGGTCCTGGGGCATGAATCCGACGCGGACCACAACCGGACCGTGATCACGTTCGTCGGCAGCCGCGGCTCCATCGTAGAAGCCGCCGTCCGCGGCGTGGAGCGCGCAGTCGAACTCATCGACGTGACGCGCCACCGCGGAGTCCATCCCAGGCTGGGGGCCGCCGATGTCGTTCCGTTCATTCCAATGGCCGGATCCACCATGGCGGACGCCGTCGAGGCCGCGCACGCGGCGGGCGCCGCGATCTGGGACCGGTTGCGCGTCCCCGTCTACTTCTATGAGCACGCCGCCCTGCAATCCGGCCGACGGCCCTTGCAGAAGGTCCGGCGCCAGGGGTACGAACAACTACTAGCCGATTTCGACACGCATCGGCCGAACGTCGGCGACGCGCTACATCCGACCGCGGGTGCGGTTCTGATCGGCGCCCGCGACTTCCTGGTCGCCTACAACGTCCTCCTCGAAACCAACGACGTGGCCGTCGCGCAGCGGAGCGCCGCCGCGATCCGCGAGTCCTCCGGCGGATTCCCCTTTGTCAAAGCCCTTGGCCTCTTCCTGCAGTCCGAACGGCGCGCGCAGATCTCTATGAACCTGACCCGCTTCGCGGCCATTCCGCTCGCCGAAGTCTATGCGGCCATCGAATCTCGCGCCGCCAGCGAGGGCACGCGCATCCATACGAGTGAGCTGATCGGATTCGTGCCGCAAGCCGCCTTCAAGCTGGCTCCTGAAATCTACTGCCAGTGCCGAAACTTCGGCGAGGACCGCATTCTCGAACGCCGTATGGCCGCGCTCGGGCTCGCGCTGCCGGACCGTGGCGCGGAAAGACCGTAAAATAAAGACAGTGCTCGTTCGCATCGAAGAAACCCTCCCGCGTCCCGTTTGGCTCAAGGCTCCGGCCCCGGTCGGCGACAACTACCGCAATCTGAAGGGGCTTGTCGAACGCCTCCGGCTTCACACGGTCTGCGAAAGCGCGGGCTGCCCGAACATCGGCGACTGCTGGAATCGCCGGACCGCCACGTTCATGATCCTCGGGAACATGTGCACCCGCCGCTGCGGGTTCTGCGCCGTCCAGAAGGGCGCACCGCTCGCGGTCGATTACGACGAACCGCGCCGCGTGGCCGAGGCGTGCGAGACCCTGGGCCTGAAGTTCGCCGTGATCACGAGCGTCAATCGCGACGACCGCAAAGACGGCGGCGCGGACCTCTTCGCTCTCACCATCCAGGCCATTCGCGAACGCGTCTCCGGTTGCGGCGTCGAAGTCCTCGTTCCGGATTTCCAGGGCTCGCACGAGGCCATGGACATCGTCATGGCGGCGCGCCCCGACGTCCTGAATCACAACATCGAAACCGTTCCGAGGCTCTACAAGCAGGTCCGCATGGGCGCGCGCTACGAGCGTTCGCTCGAAATGCTTCAGTATGCGAAATCCGTTCGGCCGGATGTACCCACGAAATCCGGTCTGATGATGGGCCTCGGCGAAACCAACGAGGAAGTCGTCGCCGTAATGCGCGATCTGCGGGCGCACGGCGTCAACATCCTCACCGTCGGCCAGTATCTCCGCCCATCGGACAAGCATCTACCCATCCTTCGCTACGTCCCGGTCGAGGAGTTCGCTGAACTCAAGCGCCTCGGCTACGAGGTGGGCTTCACGCACGTCGAATCCGGTCCACTGGTTCGCTCGTCGTTCCACGCTTCGGACGCCGTCGAAAACCCCGCCACGCCGGAAACCGCGGCGGCCTGCAAATGACGCCCGTCGCCCCCGGCGTCCACTCGATTACGCTGCCGCTCCCGTGGGAACTGCAGGACGTCAACGTCCATCTCGTCAAGCTCGACGACGGGTACATGCTCATCGACTCGGGTATTGGCACCAAGACCTGCTATCAGGCGCTCGAAAACGCCCTAACGGAAAACGGGATCGCCTGGACGGATATCCGAACGCTGTGCCTCACGCACATGCACCCGGACCACGTCGGGCTCGCCGCCCGCATCCTCGAAATCTCCGGCGCCAAACTGCTGATGCACGGCAGGGACGCGGCGTATCTTTCTGAAATCGCCAACGGCGATCAGCACGCGCCCTGGCTCGGGCTCGCCTTTCGCAGCGCCGGAACGCCCGACGAGTTGCAGGCCAGCATCCACGAATCCTTCCATCACATGCGGCGCAACTTCCAGGAGTTGACGCCCGCCCGCGTCCTCGAAGGCGGCGAAACCATCGAAACCGCCGACGGACCGCTCGAAGTCGTCTGGACGCCCGGCCATTCTCCCGGCCATATCTGCCTCTATTCGCGGCGGCACCGGTTTCTGATTTCGGGCGACCACATGCTCGAAAACATCACGCCGAATGTTTCCTGGGTCCCTGACAAGGACACGCTCGGCGAGTATCTGGCGTCGCTCGAGATGCTGGTTCCCTACGAGATCGAGACCATTCTGCCCTCGCACGGCAAACCGTTTCGCGGCCACGCCCGCTGGATCCGCGCCACCCAGGATCACCACGAGGAGCGCTGCGGCGAAATCCTGACCCTTACCCGCGACACCCCGCAGACGGCGCATTTCCTGGTCGAGGCTATGTGGAAAAAGAAGCTCTCGCCATTTCACTATCATTTCGCGGTGCTCGAAATCCTCGCGCATCTCGAATACCTGTTGCGATCCGGCCGGATCGCCATCAACTCCGCCGAAGCCCTTCCGCTTGTATGGTCGCCATCCGTCGCATAGCCTCGCTCCTGCTCGTCGCACGATGTCCACGCGACCAAGGCCATGATCCACCTGGACACGCTGGGGCTAACTGATACCCAAGCCTGGGTCAGCCACTCCAACCCGATCCCATTCTGTTCCAGCGGCTGAGCGAGATCGCCGAACGACCGCATGGACGCCGTCCAGTGGAACGCCTATCAGCGCAGCTACCGCCTGA
>JBDTTK010000448.1:0-4398 GCA_039930685.1 Bryobacteraceae bacterium
GTCGAGTCCTCGCAGGACGAAGAACAAGCGCCGCAATTTCACGTCGTCCTGCTCGACGACGACGACCACACCTACGACTACGTGGTCGAAATGCTGGAGCGCATCTTCTGCTGCTCCTCGCAGCGCGCCTTTGAGCACGCGGTCGAAGTCGACACCGCGGGACGCACCATCGTAATCACTTGCGAACAGCCGCAGGCCGAATTCGCCCAATCCCAAATTCACGGCTACGGAGCCGATTGGCGCATGCCGCGCTCCAAGGGCTCCATGTCTGCGGTCATCGAACCGGCGACACCGTCGGCGTAGTCCTCCGACGGCTCATGACCTCGCCGGGAAGAACAGCGAACAAATCGGGCTGGTTTTGTTGATCGCGTTATGACCGCGCCACAGCATTTACACTGAAGAACAATGAATACGCCCAAAGTCGCCCTCGTCACCGGAGCATCCCGCGGAATCGGACGCGCCATCGCCAAGCGCCTCGCCGCTGACGGCATGAAGGTCGCCGTCAACTACGCCAACGCCAGGAGCCACGCTGATTCCGCCGTTCGCGAAATCGAGGCCGCCGGCGGAAACGCCATGGCCGTCCAGGCCGATATCAAAAGCCGCGATCAGGTCGTCGCGATGTTCGCCGCCGTCCAAAAAGAATTCGGGGACGTAGACGTGCTTGTCAACAACGCCGGCGTTGTCGCACGCGGCGATCTCGAAGATTTCGACTTCGCCACCATGGGCCCCATGCGCGAAACCAACGTGGACGGCACCGTCTATTGCACCCGCAGCGCCTACCCCGCGATGAAGGCCAAGCACTGGGGCCGCATCATCAACATCACGTCCATCGCGGCCCACGGCAGTACCGCCATCGGAACCACCTTCTACGCGGCAACCAAGGCCGCCGTGATCGCGCTCACGCGCCGTTTCGCCTGGACCCTGGGACCGCACGGCATCACCGTGAACGCCGTCGCGCCCGGATTCGTTGTCACCGACATGCTCAAGGACAGCTTCGGCGGCGGTGACTTCGAGAAGGTCCGGCAAACCATGGCCGACCGCGCCATGATGCGGCGTCTCGGCGAACCCGAAGACATCGCGCACACCGTATCCTTCATCGCGTCGGAACAGTCCGGCTTCATGACCGCGCAGACCATTACCGTCGACGGCGGCCGCATGGACTACATCGGCCACGCTTAGTGTCTGCGTGACGAGGCGCGGCCGTGAGGTACCGCTCCCAAATGTTCAAAACTGGATAGAACCCCGAGCGTGAGCGAGGGGACCTGCCAGCTTTCGCAACAGACTCGTCCGTTCGAGGATCTTTGTCCAAGATTACCGGTAGCCCGCCGCCTGCAGTTCGAACAGCTCCGCGTACCGCCCCCCGCGCGCGACTAGTTCCGAGTGGCTGCCTTGCTCGCTGATCTCGCCGTTCTCGAGCACCAGAATCCGATCCGCCATGCGGACCGTCGAAAACCGGTGCGAAATGAGGACCGCCATCTTGCCCTTCGTCAAATCAGCGAACCGCAGAAACACCTCATACTCGCTCCGCGCATCGAGCGCCGCCGTCGGTTCGTCGAGGATCAGCAGTTGCGCGTCGCGCATGTACGCCCGGCCCAGCGCGATCTTCTGCCATTGCCCCGCCGACAAGTCCACGCCGCCGTCGAACCGCCGCCCGAGCATCTGCCCGAATCCACCCGGCAATTTCTCGATCATCGGCGCAGCCATGCTCTTCTGCGCCGCCTCTTCAATGCGCGGATTGTTTCCCAACTCCTCGATCCGCCCGAAGCCGATGTTGTCCCGCACCGGAAAGTCGTAGCGCATGTAGTCCTGAAAAATGACGCCGATCTCCTGCCGCAGCGACAGGACGTCGTAATCCCGTAGATCGACGCCATCGAGATAGATCGCGCCCTCCGTCGGGTCGTACAGCCGCGCCAGCAACTTCACGAGCGTCGTCTTCCCCGCCCCGTTTTCGCCGATCAGCGCAATCCGCTCACCCGCCGGCAGCCGGAAGCTCACGTTCCGAAGCACCGCCTGACCCGGCTTGCCGTCCGTCCCTGGATACGAAAACCAAACGTTGCGGAACTCAAACCCATCGCGGATCGGACGCGGCGCCGGAATCGCTTTGGGTTTCGACACAATCGACGGCTTGGTATCGAAGTAATCGAAGAGGTCCTTGATATACAGCGCTTGCTCGCTGACGTTGTTGATGCCGCCGAACAGGCTCTCAATCAACCCCCGCGACCGCGCGAACGCGCCCGCGAGAAACGTCAGGTCGCCGACCGACACCGCTCCCGTCAACGTCCGATAGAGGATCACGCCGTACGACACGTAGTAGCCCGCCGTCGGCAGCATGTTCAGCAGCGAACCCGACACCGCCCTGCGAATCGCAAGCCTCCGGTTCTCGACGAAGAACTTCTCGAACAACTCGCGCGAGCGCTCGATCAGATGGCCACCGAGACCGAAGATCTTGATCTCCTTCGCGCTCTGCGTGCTCGCACCGAGCATCCGCAAATAGTCGAGCTCCCGGCGCTCCGGCGTCCAACGGTACATCATCGAGTAGGCCAGCATCGCAAACCGCGTCTCTCCGAGAAACGCCGGAATGACGGCCACCACCAGCAACAGCATGTACCACCATGAGAACCACGCGACGCCCGCCGTCAGCGAAAACAGCGTCACCAGTTGCTGTGCCAACCCCGCCAGCACGGCAAGCATCCCCAGCCGCGACGACGTCTGCCGGCGCGCTCGCTCCATCTTGTCGTAGAAAACCGGATCCTCGAACGAAATCAGGTCGAGCGTCGCGGCGTGCTCCATCAGCTTCAGCGACACGTGATTCGTAAACCGGTCGCCGAGCAGCGAATCGCACAGGCTCAACGCCCGGCTCATCAAATCGCCGCCCACCGCAAGCCCGATCTCCATGGCGAGATACGTCCAGACCTTGTCCGGATTCTCGACGTGTTTGCCCGCGACGCGCGCGACCACCTGATCGACGATCAGCTTGCTGATCCACAACTGCGTAATCGGAACCAGCGCGGCCGCGGCCCGCAAGACCAGCGTCGACCCGGCAAGCCAAGGCGACGTCTGCCAAACCATCGCCAGCAGCGGCGGAATATTGCGTAGCGCGCGGATCCGCTCGCGCCATGTTGCCGGAACTTCTGAATTAGACGGAGGAGGAGGACGCACCTACCATCCAGCGTGCCACGATTTCGGACGCGACGGCGTCGGCGCGCGCCTCAATCTCCTCGCGCGTCTGATCCTGGATCGGATGAGCGACGTACACCGGGTCGAGGTCCCGTCTGCCGAGTGCGCTCGCCTGCACGCGCGCCGCGGTGCGAAATTCCGTCGTCGCCACCGCGATGGCCGGAATGCCGTAAGACTCAATCTTGGTCGTATCGTGCAAACTGCACGTGGTGCACGACCCTCAATCCGCCAGCGCTTCGACAAGAGCGTCCGGCGCGGCCTCCCGGATCTGCGCGAGCACCGCCTCCGGAGCCGGTTTCGCGAACGTCGGCTTGCGGAACCGCAGCACCTCAGCCGCTCCGAGCTCTTTCAGCAGGACCTCCAGCCGGTTCAGGAAGACGTCCCCGCCCGGCTTCGAGATATCGAGCATCCCGATGCGCTTTCCCGCCAGCGAATCGATTCGAGGGGCGGCGCTCACCACCGCCCGCGAAGCTTCATTCATCGGATTCACGAGGATTACCGGCATCGAAGTGGATTCTACCCCATTTCGCAAGATCGTTCTAGACGCCGCCCTGGCCCGATGCTACGCTGGCGAACAAATGCGGACCCTTCTTTTTGCGCTCTCCCTTACCTTGCCCATACTCGCCTCCGAGAAGCCCACCGATCTCGACCGCGAGCACCTCATCGCGCACTTCGAGATGACCGAAAGCTGGCTCGTCGACGAAGTCAGTCACCTCTCCCCTGCCCAACTCACCTTCCGCGCCGCGCCCGGCACCTTCAGCGTCCTCGATTGCATCCAACACCTCAATCTCTCAGAGCCCGGTTACTGGGCAACCTTCCAACGCGAGATCAAGAACAAGCCCACGAAAGACGAATCGCCTTCCGAGGACATCGCCCGCATGTGGTACGGCATCGACCGGACCGAGCACGCCAAGACTCCGCCCGCCCAAGTCCCGGCCTTGAAGTCCGCCGACCTCAGCCCGGTTCTCGGCCAGTTTCGGGCCCTTCGCGCCACAATGCTCCAATACATCCGGACCACTCAAGACGACTGGCGTCACCACATGGTCCCCAACTGGGATCGCGACACCTATCAGTGGCTGCTCATGATCTCCGCGCACTCCCAGCGGCACATCCTCCAACTCCGTGAAGTCAAGCACAATCCAAACTTTCCGAAACAATAGTCCACCGCGGCCCGCAGGCCACCCCTGCCCGCATTTCGCCCCAATTCGATAGGCACCTCCT
>JBDTTK010000449.1:0-4388 GCA_039930685.1 Bryobacteraceae bacterium
AGGCGGCGACGGTCTCGCGATCAGACTCGGTTTCAATCGTGACAATCAGCTTGCTCGCGTAAATTGTCCATCGCGGAGCGGGCAAAGCCAACAGAGTCTTCCAGTTCTTGTCGGTGTGCTCCAAGCCCGCGAGCAGTGAGGTCTCGAGCGTGACAAACAGCGGCATCATGAGGATCGTCCACAGCGCGACGCTGTTCCGCACGATCGCGGGCCACGCATCATTTCCCTGCGAGAGCCGCTCGCCGCCTTTGTACCCCACCAGGAATTGGAGAAGCACGACAACAACCGGAGCGACAACCACCATCCACAGCGCCAGCGTTCGTTTCAATTTGAGGAACTCCGTCCTCAACACGCGAATCAGCATGATCATTGGATTTCCGCCCGTGTCATTTCAAGGAACACATCTTCGAGCGACGCCGACTCGACCGCCAAGTGCCGGACGGAGAATCCGGCCTCGACGAGCGCTCGATTGATTTCCGCGGGATCGTCCCCATCCGGCGCAAGCAGCCATCCATCGGACTGCTCCACTTTCCAGCCCCTTGTCGCAAGCAGGACCGTTGCCTTCAGAGCTTCGTCAACCCGAATCCGCAATCGCGGACGCCGCAGCCGTCGAAGCTCCGCCGCCGAACCCTGGAAGACCACTCGGCCCTGCGACAGAATTCCTACGTGAGTCGCCACCTGTTCCACTTCGTTCAGCAGATGGCTCGAAAGAAACACGGTGATACCGTGCTGTTCCGGCAGCCTCCGAATCAGCGATCGCATTTCGTTCATCCCGGCTGGATCGAGGCCGTTGGTCGGTTCGTCGAGGATCAGCAGTTCGCGTTTCCCCAGCATGGCGAGCGCGAGGCCGAGCCGCTGTTTCATCCCGAGAGAATAGGTCTTCACGAGGTTGCGGCTGGCGTTGCCCAATCCGACGATCTCGACGACGCGATCGATGTCGCCTTTGGGCGCGTCGAGAATGCACCGCGCGACTTCGAGATTCTCGCGCGCCGTCAGATGCGGATACACAGATGGACTCTCCACAAGCGAACCGGTCTGCTCCAGGATCTCTCTCCGGTGCCCACTAAGGCCCAATCCGAAAAGAGAAACAGAACCCGCGGTTGGCCGCAAGAGGCCCAGCAGCATGCGGATCGTGGTGCTCTTGCCCGCCCCGTTGGGGCCGAGAAACGCGTAGACGCTCCCTCGTTCGACGGTCAGGCTGACCGATTGGACGGCGGCCCGCTTCCCGAAGTCCTTCGAAAGCCCTTCAGTTCGGATGACATCTGGCGGCATCAGATCCTAGACGAGGTATTCTCCGCATTTCTTACTCATTTCGCCCCAAATTCTCCACCTGCTACCATCTCCCCATGCCTGACCTCTCCGCGCTCTGGGAAGAGCACACCGCTCACGAATTTTCGACCCGTAACACGGATGCCACTCTTGAAACCATGGTGGAAGACGCATACGTCAATCACATTCCGGTGCTCACCGGAGGCCACGGCAAGCGGGCACTTCGCGACTTCTACTCGAAGGATTTCATCCCGTGCATGCCGCCGGATACGACGCTGACTCCAGTGTCGCGAACGGTCGGTGACACGCAACTTGTTGACGAAATGATCTTTTCGTTCACGCACACGATGGAAATGCCCTGGATGCTGCCCGGCGTCGCGCCCACCGGGAAGCGCGTCGAAGTGCCGCTGGTCGCGATCGTCCACTTCAGGGACGGCAAGCTCGCCCACGAGCACATTTATTGGGATCAGGCGTCGGTGCTCAAGCAGATCGGGCTGCTTACCGACCCAAGCCTTCCCGTCGTGGGCGTCGAAACCGCGAACAAGGTCCGCCGCGGTGCGCTGCCCGCCTAAGCCAAAGAATCAAAACCGAGCAAGAAAGTCCGTTTCAGTTCTCGCAGCGGTTTGCTATACTCCGGCTGTCCTTTCCGGAATCCTCTCGGAAGCCGGAACGGCTGCTGTTCTTGACAATTTATCGCGAAGAATGTTCGGGAAGACGGTGAAAGTCCGTCACTGCCCCGCAACTGTAAGCGGCATGCAATCAGGCCGCCGCGATCACTGCGCGCAAGCGTGGGAAGATCGTGGCGCTTCGGATCCGTCCGAAGCAAAGCCCAGCCGCAAGTCAGGAGACCGGTTCTTTCGCATGCGACCACAACCCAGAAATGGTCTCGAGGGAGGACCGGTTTCTCATGCCTGTTTTTTTCTTGTATTTTGCGTTGCTGTTTTCCGTCCGCGGCGTTGTCCTTGACCCGTCCGCGCGGCCAATTGAAGGCGCCCGTGTCTCCTGCGGAAGCGCCGAAACCAACACCGATACCGAGGGCCTCTTCCATCTCGACAACGCTCCCGATGGCTGCACGCTGACGATCGCAAAACGGGGATTCCTAGGCGTCACGCAACCGGCCAAGGACGCTGAGATTCACGTTGAGATGGCGCTCGCGCCGCAAAGTGAGCGGGTGATCGTCTCGGCGACTCGCAGCCCCATCCTGCTCGAGGAATCCGGCGTGTCTGCCACCGTGGTCACGGAGCAGGAGCTAGCCAATCGGCAATTTCCGATGGTTGCGGACGTCCTGCGCGAAGTCCCAGGATTGAGCGTCATCAGAACCAACCGCGCCGGCGGCCAGACCAGCCTGTTTACGCGCGGCGGATCCTCCAATTCGACGCTGGTTCTGCTCGATGGAATCCCGCTCACCGATCCCGGCGGGCAGATCGACCTCGGACACATTCAATCCACCGGACTCGAACGTATTGAGGCCGTTCGGGGACCGGGTAGCGTCGTCTGCGGCGCGGAGGCATCAGCGGGCGTCATCCAACTGTTCTCGAAGTGCGGTGATGCTGAAGCGAAGATCCCTCACGGATTCGTGAGCTACGAGCGCGGCAGCTTCCAGACCGACCGCTGGAGCGCCGGGTTAGACGGCGGCCTGCTCGGACGCCTCGACTACGCGCTCTCCGCCGAACAGTTCCACACCGTCAGCGAGTTCCAAAACGACTTCTACCGCAACACCACCGGCACCGCGAATGTCGGATTCCGCCTGACGGAAGCCACTCGCCTGCGCGCCGTCTTCCGTGAATTCGATGCCAACGTAGGCGTACCCAATCAGGTCGCCTTCGGGCTTTTCGACAACGACGCGCATTCGACCAGCCGCGACTCTGCGTTCTCGCTGAAACTAGACGACGCACGCGGCCGCCGTTTTCTCCAGCGCGCGATGTTCAACTACCACCGCCTCGCCAACAGCTTCATCGACCAGAATATCGACGGTCCCTACACGATCGCCGGACTCGTCCGGACCGTGCTCACTCCACGGCCATACGTCTACCTCGTGGCGCTCGTCGATCCGGCGAAGACGCTGACCGCGCCACCCGGCCTGAGGCTGGTTAATCAAACGACTTCGCTCTATCCTTTCGGCGGCGAATTCTTCACGCGGCGCGCGTCGTTCGACTACCAGGGCACGTTCACGCATCGTGGCGGATCGCTGACCGGCGGATACCGGTTTGAGGATCAGGGCGGCATCATCTCAAACCTCAACGTCTCTCGCAGGAACAATGGCGCCTTTCTGCACGAGCAATACGCAATCACGCCACGCCTCTACCTCACCGCCGGTGCTCGCGTCGAACACAGCACGACGTTCGGAACCCGGTTCGTGCCGCGCGCATCCCTCAGCTACCACGCCCTCGGCGAACACGGACCGCTCTCCTCGACATGGCTGCACGTCAACGCCGGGCGCGGCTTTACCGAACCGACCCTCCTCGAGAATTTCGCCCGCGAATCGTTCTACGTCGGCAATCCGCTGTTGCGTCCTGAGAAGACGGCGTCCTACGAAGCGGGCATCGCGCAGGAGTGGCTCGGTCGCCGCATCCGTGCCGACGTCACGTATTTCCGGAATTCGTTCACTGACCTCATCGCCTTCATTTCCGGAGCGCCATCCACGTTTACCAATATTGAACGAAGCTGGGGGCGCGGCCTGGAAACGACCGTAAAGGCGCGCGTCCATCGCTACGTCTCTTTGGCTGGTTCTTACACGCTGCTGTACACACGCGTCACGCAGTCCAGTTCCCCGCGATCGAACATTACCGGCGACGGCTACGAACTGGTCCGGCGTCCGCGTAACTCCGGCGCTGTCTCCATGACCGTCGCCGGAAAGCGCTGGGTCGTGGTCGGCGGCGCGCGCTTCATCGGTGAGCGGCAGGACGCCGACTTCTACTTCGGTGCCAATCGCAACCCCGGTTATACCAGCGCATACGGAAACGCATCCTGGCAGGTTACGAAGCACTTCGCGCCGTTCCTTCGCGTCGAAAACCTGGCGAACGAGCGTTACCAGGAAGTCCTCGGATACAGTTCGCTAGCTCGGCAATTTCTCGGGGGAGTGCGTGTCTCCTGGTAGACGTTCCATTGCCGGAGCATTG
>JBDTTK010000450.1:0-4381 GCA_039930685.1 Bryobacteraceae bacterium
GGTAACATCTTCACAACCCACACCGCGGTACCTGCCGGGTTCGACCGGTTTTCACCGGAATTGGCAGGGCGGTATTTAGCCTCGATGGCGCGCGAAGAGTTGCAGATACCCGTCGATCGACTCCTTGGATTAGGACGTCGCAATCCGAACGATCCGTCGGAAGAGTTCAATATGGCGTATCTGGCAGTGCGCGGCAGCGGCTCCATAAACGGCGTAAGCCGCCTACATGGCACCGTCAGCCGGCGCATCTTTGCCCCGTTGTTTTGGCGATGGCCGGAAGCGGAGGTTCCCGTGGGACACATAACCAACGGTGTCCACATGCCGACTTGGGATTCCGTTGAGGCCGATCGCCTATGGACGGATCAATGCGGAAAGGAACGGTGGATCGGCGAAACCGCAGCCCTCCCGGAACAAATGAGTGTCACCACGAACGAGTCCATTTGGAGGCTGCGGTCCCGGGGCAGGAAAGCGCTGGTCAACTTCATACGGGAGCGAGTAGCGCATCAGCTGAGTGAGTCGGGTTCGGACCCGGCGGAAATCGAGTCCGCCAGACACATCTTCGACCCCGGCGTATTGACGCTGGCATTCGCCCGGCGATTCGCCACCTACAAGCGGCCCGATCTGTTACTGCACGACCGCGACAGGCTCCTACGCCTGTTGACAGATTCTGAGCGCCCCGTGCAATTGGTCATCGCCGGCAAGGCGCATCCGGCCGACGAACCGGGAAAGCGGCTGCTCCACGAATGGATCGATTTCATCAGAAACACTGCGGCCCAATCGCACGTTGTATTCCTCAGCGACTACGACATGCACCTGGCGCAGAGACTGGTGGAGGGTGCGGACGTATGGATCAATACCCCGCGAAGACCGTGGGAGGCGAGCGGTACGAGCGGAATGAAAGTGCTCGTCAACGGTGGCCTGAATATTTCCGAATTGGACGGTTGGTGGGCCGAAGCGTACCGCCCCGAGGCCGGTTGGGCGATCGGTGACGGGCGGGATCGCGGCGATGATGCCGCCTGGGACGCCACGGAGGCAAACGCGCTGTACGATGTCCTGGAGCACGAAGTCAGTCCGCAGTTTTACACGCGGGCACCGGACGGAATGCCACTGGAGTGGATTGAGAAAATCCGGCGCAGCATGGCGGCGTTGACGCCGGAATATTCCGCCACTCGAACCGTTTGCCAGTACGTGAAGGAGAGTTATCTGGGCGCTGCAAGCGCGTACCGGAATCGCATGGCCAGCGAATGCCAGTTGGCAGTGGCTCTCGTAAACTGGCGCCGTCAACTGGACCTTGAATGGCACAAAGTACGAATTGGCCCGGCGGCCGTGACAACCGGCGAAGCATGGAATATCTTCGAAACGGAGATTGCGCTCGGCAATCTGGATCCGGATTGGGTGGCGGTCGAACTGTTTGCCGATGGCACTGGTGGTGGATCGCCTGAGCGACACGACATGACTCTAAACACCCATGGAGATACCCTCACGTATGTCGGACGGGTACCGTCGATGCGGCCGTCGCATGACTACACGGTTCGAGTCGTCCCACGATTTCCGGGCGCGCTGATACCGCTCGAGGCCAACCACATTACCTGGCAATCCTAAGGCCGCAAGGATGGACGTCCGAACGCATCCGGAAAGTACAGTTTCTCCGTTGAGCGCCGGCCAGCCGCCGGTGGCCTGAGAGTTGATGACGAGCGTCATGAATACCATTCGCGCCATTCTTCCGCATTTCCGGAAGAATAAAGCGGGTCTCATACTCAATGTCAGTTCCGGTGCTGGGATCTTCGCCTTGCCGATGCTGTCCTTATACTGCGCCAGCAAGTTCGCGCTGGAAGGCTTGTCAGAAAGTTTGTCGTACGAACTGGCATCGCAAAACATCGGCATCAAGATCATCGAACCTGGCGGCGTTGTGAGTACGGCTTTCGGCAGCCGGAGTGGGCAGGAGGCGGCACAGAACACGCCGCCGCCGGGCTACGCCGATTTCGTTACTGCGATGGAGCGGATCTTTCAAGGTCTTCGCGCCAACCGCCTGGCGACCGAGCAGGATGTGGCTGACGTCATCTATGCCGCGGCAACCGATGGATCTTCGAGACTTCGTTACGTCGCCACCGAAGATATAAAACCAATGGTCAAAAAGCGCCGTGAGACGTCGGAGGAAGAGTACATCGAATTTATGCGCTATGAATTCCAGCGTGCCGGTGGTTCTAATAAAGTGGAACGACCGGAGCGGCGCTAGGCCCGGGTATTTCGGACTGCTGCCGTGACGGATATCGCGAAACCAGGTCTTTGCGCCGGGGTACCCCGCAAAGCAAAAACTCCATGGACACAAAACGCACCACCAGCACCCGATATCAGGTTCTATTCGCCAGCCTGATCGGCTCCACCATTGAGCTGTTCGATTTCTATATCTACGCGACCGCCGCGGTCTTGGTCTTCCCGATCCTGTTCTTTCCGAAATCCGATCCGGCCGGCGCGTCCCTGGCTTCTCTGGCGACATTTGGAATCGCTTTCCTGGCACGACCTATCGGCTCGGTGATCTTCGGTCACTACGGCGACCGGCTCGGACGGAAGAGGACGCTGGTGAGCGCACTGGCCACCATGGGCATCTCCACCGTCGCCATCGGAGCCCTGCCGACCTACCATTCGATCGGCTTGCTGGCACCCGCGCTTCTGGTGTGCTGCCGCATCGGTCAGGGTATCGGGCTTGGCGGAGAGTGGGGCGGCGCCATGCTGTTAGCGGTAGAGAACGCGCCCGCCCACAAACGCGCCTGGTATGGAATGTTCCCGCAACTGGGTGCGCCTTTGGGTCTGTTTTTTTCGAGCGGCGTGTTCCTCCTGATCTCACGATTACTCACCAAGGAACATTTCCTCCAGTTCGGTTGGCGCCTACCCTTCCTGTCTAGCGCGGTGCTGGTGTTGCTCGGTTTGTACGTTCGCAGCCAGATCGCCGAAACTCCTGTGTTCCAGGACGCGGCCCAACGTGGGCAAAGAGTCCGCATGCCGGCGCTTGTTGTGTTCAGGTCTCATTACCGGGCGCTCTGCTCCGGCGTTCTTTTGTGTCTGGCAACGTTTGTTCTCTTCTACCTGATGACCGTGTTCGCTCTCCTATGGGGAACGACCGAGCTTCACTACAGCCGCGAAGAGTTTCTGCGGACGCAATTATTCGGCAACCTTTTCTTCGCGGCGATGATCCCCGTCTCCGCCGCTCTCGCCGAGCGCGGACGCCGTCGGATGTTCTTCCTGGTCACTGTTTCGATCGGTGGCTTCGGGTTGAGCATGGCGCCGCTCTTCGTCGCAGGCCCGGCTGGAATGCGGATTATGCTGTTCCTGGGTTTCTCGCTGCTTGGCCTTACTTACGGCCCGTTGGGCACAATCGTCTCGGAGCTGTTTCCAACCAATATCCGCTATACAGGCAGTTCCTTGGTTTTTAGCTTGGCGGCCATCCTCGGTGCCTCCGCCGCACCATATGTGACCACTTGGCTGTCAACGGCACACGGGCTTCCTTACGTCGGATATTATTTGTCGGCGTCCACCGCCCTGACACTCCTCGGAATTTACTTGATCCGAGAGACCAAGAATGACGACTTCACAGGCTCGGTGGCCGAACAACCTTCACGCGCCGCATAAACGGCCTTCGTGCCGCAAGGGATCCAAGAAGCCGTTTCGCCGGCTCTCTTTCCATGAGGCACGGACGGAGGTCTTGTGTTTGCAGCAAAAGCTTTAGGTGCCTCATGGCTTTCACGACGCACGTCCCCGTGCGGGTGTGACTTTGGTCGAGGACTCGGCGGCGTTCTCAAACACGACGAGATAACCACGGAGAATCCCCTTTCCGCTCTCCGCGCCGAATCATCCTAAGAGCCATGACATCGAAGCCGAAAGAAGAAAGAATTTACCGAACTGAATTTCGACTCATTAACTTGCAGACGCCTCTGATGGACACAAAGGAATTCTATTTCTTGCAATGTCGCACTCGGGGAGCCAATTCCATTTTCCCCGTCGAGTCTTTCAGTACAGCCTACCCCCATCACGCACCCGAACTATCCTCGGCAACTCAACGACTTGTGAGGTGTGAGTCCGAGGGCGGCTGCGGTTGCCCTGAACTTGTCATGCCGCTCACAACCCTTGTCAGGTGGATTGGCGTCGGCGGGCGAGGCCATCTGACGAGGACTCGGATCCAGGCGGCTCACGAAACGGTTCCACAAGAATGCGCTCGTAACGCACGTCCAGCACTTCCAGGTCTTCCGTGCCGCCCGGCGCTTGGAGTACAACGCTGTCGCCCGGCGCCGATTTCAGCAACGCGCGCCCTAGAGGCGACACCCAACTGACGTGGTTGCGTTCGAGATCGACTTCGTCGGTGCCCACGATGCTCACTACTCGTTCC
>JBDTTK010000451.1:0-4374 GCA_039930685.1 Bryobacteraceae bacterium
AAAACCAGACTGCTGTTCCTCCTGCTCGCCGCGGCATCGATCGCGCAGACCTCGTCGGAACTGATTTCGCCTGACGTGCGGCGCGTGGGCAGCCGGTTGGCATGCCTCTGCGGCTCTTGCAAGAACACGGTCGGGGATTGCCCGATGCTCCAATGCCACTACTCCGGACCGGCACGCGAGCGCATCGGCAAGTTGCAGGGGATGGGCGCGTCCGACGACAACATCGTCGGTGACTTCGTGCGCGATACCGGAATGCAGGCGCTCTCCTCACCGCCGACCAGCGGATTCCAGCTTCTTGCCTGGGTGACGCCCTTCGCTGCGATCTTTGCAGGTCTGATCGCGATCTGGCTCTACATGCGGCGCTACCGGCCCAGCCGTCCGGCCGCCGTAGAGATTGATCCGGCCGTGCTGGATCAGTACCGGGATCGCATCGAAAAGGACATGGCGAAACTCGACTGATGCTCTTCGCCGCCGCGCTCGCCCTCATCCTGATCCCAGTGGTGTTGACACTGGGTCTCCGTAAGAAAGACCTCCCCGAGGCGCCTCCGGTCTCGCCGACCGCGCACCTCGACCAGAGAAAAGCGCAGATCTACGAGAATCTGCGCGACCTTCAGTTTGAATACCGCGTCGGCAAGCTCTCGGACGCCGACTACCAGCAGACCAAGCTTGCGCTCCAGCAACATCTCGCGCAGGTCCTGGCCGAAATCGAAAAGATCCTGGGACCTGCCGCTGCCCGTCCCGCGCCCGCACCAAAGCCCAAACCCGTCCCACAGGCCGGAATGGAGTGCCCCCACTGCGGCGCCAAGTTCGACAAACCCATGAAATTTTGCGGCGAATGCGGAAAGGCCATCGCATGAGGTGGAGTTTCTTCCTGCTTGCCGCGCTTCCGGCGCTTGCCGCGCTCGACGGCACCGTAATGAACCTGACCTCGGACAAGCCGCAGGCCGGCGTCATCGTCAGTTTGGTCCAGCCCGGCCAGCAAGGCATGAAGGAACTGGCCAAAACGACCTCGGCTGCCGACGGCAAGTTCCACATCGACATGGATCCCCCTGAGGGCCCCGCCTTGCTCCAGGGCAGCTATCAGACCGTCACGTACACGTTCGTCCTCGGACCCGGCCAGCCGCATACCGGAATCGTATTCAACGTGTACGACGTTTCGAAACGCCCGGAAATCGCCAAGGTCACCCAGCACATGGTTGTGCTGGAGCCTAGCCCCGACAAACTGCTGGTGAACGAGACGTTCCTGGTGAGCAACACCTCGAACCTCACTCTGTCGGATCCGTTCAACGGTTCTTTGCGCATTGTCCTTCCGGAAGGCGCCGGCGAAGCGAAAGTGCTGGTCCAGGCGGGCGTGGTTCCCGTCCAACGCCCGGCGATCGAGACCCGTCAGAAGGGCGTATACAAAGTCGATTACCCCGTGAAACCCGGCGAAACCCGCTTCGACGTCAGCTACGCTATGCCGGCGGCATCGACGTTCTCCGGCCGCACCGTCTACAAGGACGCTCCCACGCGCCTGGTGAGCCCCGCCGCCGTCACGCTCGAAGGCGACGGCATCGTGGCCCTGGGGCAGGAACCCACCACGCAGGCACACATCTACGACACCAAGGGACTCACCTACACCGCGACCATCAACGGCGTCGGAGCCCTACGCCCCCCCGGCGGAGACGCCGGCGAAGATCCCGGGTCCGCCGGTGGACCCGAGATCAAGCAGATCCGGCCCAAACTCTACGAACGCCTCTACTGGATCCTCGGACTGACCTTCGCCATTCTCGCGCTCGGCTTCGTTCTGATCTATCGCCGCGACGCGCCGGAGAAGCAGGACTCGTGAGCGCCTCTGGACTGCAAGACAGCGGTCCGGACGGCGGAAAGAACCTCTCCGCCGAAGCGCTGCTGATCGAAGGCGTCTGGAAGTATTACGGCGAGTACCCTGCCCTCCGCGACATCAGCCTGAAGATCCCAGCCGGCGCTTGCGTCGCTCTAATCGGGCGGAATGGCGCTGGAAAGACAACGCTCCTCAAGATCCTCGCCGGACTCTCAACGCCCTCGAAAGGGCGCGTCCTGGTCAACGGCCAGGATGTCCGCGCGGAAGCCACCCGCGCCACCATCGGCGTCCTCGGACACGGCATCGGCGTCTATGACGAGCTCTCGGCGATCGAGAATCTGCGTCTCTTCGCGGATCTATACGGCGTTAGCAATCCGGAAGCCACCGCGCTCCACTGGCTCGAACGCACTGGGCTCGCGCGCGTCAAAGACGGCCTCGTCCGGGAATTCTCGCGCGGCATGCGCCAGCGCCTCGCCGTCGCCCGCGCCTTCCTCCACGATCCGAAGGTCCTCCTGTTCGACGAGCCCTTCACCTCGCTCGACGACCGCGCCATCGCTGTGCTGCAGACGCTCTTGAACGACGCGGCCGCCGCCGGACGCACCATCATCATGTCGACGCACCAGATCCGCGAAGCCATGGAACTGGCCACGCACGTCGCCCTGATCGGCCGCGG
The DNA here is from genome assembly GCA_039930685.1 of Bryobacteraceae bacterium. Taxonomy (GTDB): domain Bacteria; phylum Acidobacteriota; class Terriglobia; order Bryobacterales; family Bryobacteraceae; genus JBBQWZ01. The sequence continues at coordinate 2,496 of JBDTTK010000451.1, forward strand.
ACAGCTCATCTTCTCGGGCGCGCGCACCATGCAGATGCTCGAGGATCCCGGCTGGCTGTACCGGACCTATGGAGATTCCGCATGAGTATCTTCCTGCGGCAGGTGTGGGCGATCATGTCGAAAGATCTCCGCAGCGAGTTCCGGACCAAGGAAGCGATCAACGCCTCGCTCGCGTTCTCGCTCGTGATTCTCCTTCTGTTCAGCTTCGCGTTCGATACCGCAGCCGAGGAAATGAAGCAACTCTCCGGCGGACTGCTCTGGATGGTGTTCGCCTTCGCCGGAACTCTGGTCCTCAACCGCAGCTTCATCCGCGAAGTGCCCAACGACTGCCTGGACGCCCTGCTCGCTTCGCCGATTTCGGGCGCCGCGCTGTTTCTCGGAAAGGCGCTCGGAAACTTTGCCCTGCTGCTCGCGATCGAAGCGGCTTGTTTACCGATCTTCGCCGTTTTCTACAACGTCACCCTGACGCGCGAGCCCGGTTGGCTCGCCCTCGTCATGGTGCTCGCAACCTGGGCGCTCACCGTCATCGGAACCATGTTCAGCGCGCTCACCGTCAACCTGCGGCTGCGCGAACTGATGCTTCCGACGCTCGTCTACCCGATGATGATTCCCGCACTGATGGCGGCCATTGAACTTACCCGCGTGCTGGTGACCGGAGAGCCGATCGGCGAAAACATGATGTGGTTTCGCGTCCTGACTGCGTTCGATATCATCTTTACCGCACTCGCCGTAACCTTCGTGGATACGGTATTACAAGGATAGGGGGCCAAAATGACAACACGCGACAAGATTTTTTACGGCCTCGCCGCTTTCACCGCGGCGCTGCTGACCCGCAATCTCTACCAGATCTTCCTCGTGCTGCCCGACGAACTCAACCAGGGCGCCGCCTACCGCATCTTCTACTTTCACGTGCCCTCCGCCATGCTCGGCATGACCGGAATCGGTATCGCCCTCGTTTTCAGCCTTCTGTATTTGTTCACGAAAGACTTCCGCTGGGACTCAATCGCCGCTGGAATCACGGAAGTGTCGATGGTCTTCTGCACCATGTTCATGATCACCGGAACCCTCTGGGGCCGCATCAGCTGGGGCGTCTGGTGGGCATGGGACGCCCGACTCACATCCGCTCTCGTGCTTTGGCTGATCGGCGCCGGATACCTGATGCTGCGCCGCGCCATCGACGAGCCAACCACGCGCGCGCGTCTGTCGGCGGTCATGAGCGTGTTCGGCAGCGTCAACTCCTACATCGTATGGAAGTCCATCGAATGGTACCGGACGCAGCATCCGCAACCCGTCCTCTCAATGCGGAGCGGCGGCGGGATGGCCCCCGGCATGGAAGCAACCATGTATTGGAATCTGCTCGCCCTGCTCTGCCTGGCCGTGCTCCTCATCATGCTCCGGATGCGCCAGGAAACTATGACCCGCGAAGTCGAAGCGCTCCGCCGCTACGCCCACGCGCTCTAGGAAATTATGGATCAAACTAACAACGCATTCCTGTTTTACGGCTTTGCTGCTGCCTGGCTCGTCGTGATCGGCTACGTGGTCCTGCTCGCCTTGCGTGAACGCAAACTCAAGAAGCAGCTCGATCAAATGCAGGCGATGATCTCGTCGGAAACCGCGAACCGGAAGGGCAAATAGTCATGTTCGGTATTCCGGCCCTGATGTTTGGCGTACCGGTCGGAACGCTCCTCGCCGTCTTTCTCCTGAAGTGGTGGCTCGGCTATTTGGAGCGGCGCGGCGCATTTCCCGAAATCAGCGGCAACCCCATGTCGCGATCCATGGGCAATGCCCTACTCGAGGTACAAGCCATCGTCGAACCGCAGAAGCGCCACGTCATTGAGATGAAAGATCGGGAGGCAATCCGCAAGGAAGAGGCCGAATC